>NZ_DASZTJ010000185.1:0-14480 GCF_035548235.1 Rhodopila sp. | reverse complement strand
ATGCACGTCCGAATCGGCGATGACCAGGACGTCATGCCGAGCGGTGGGGAGCATGTTGATCAGGTTGCCGACCTTGCGGTTCGGGCCGTGCTGGGTGGCATCGACCACCAGCGCGATGTCGGCGCCGGGAAACGCCTGCTGCAGCCGCCCCACCACCGCGATCGCCGGATCGCCCGGGTCCTGCACGCCGCACACGACCTGGAACGGCCCGACGGCCTGCCGGCACAGGCTGCTCAGCGCCTCGAACAGCATCGGCTCGTCGCCATGCAGCGGCTTGAGGACACTGACCGGACGGTGGGAGCCGGACAGCGGCCGGCGCCGGCGCGCGAACCGCTCGACCAGGGCCGCGCCGACCAGGGCCTGCGCCACGCCGGCCGCGGCCATCAGGCCAGCGACGCCGGCCAGCGCCGCGATCATGAGTTCAGCGCGCCCTCCGACAGGTCGGAGATCTTGCGGCGCAGGCTGGTGATCAGCGCTTCGGCGTCGCCACCGCCCAGGATCTTGCGGAAATCGGAGCGTTGCACGGCGACGCGGCTGATCGAGCCGTCCAGCAGGACGTCGACCGCGCGCCACTGCCCCTGCTCCTGCCGCATCACATAGTCCAGGCGGATGGGGTCGCCGGTCTGCGGCACGATCTCGGTCCGCACGATCTTGTCGCTGCCGGAATCGCGCGTGCCCGGCACGATCTTGAAGCGCTCGCCGTCGAACTTGTCGAAATTCGCGACGTAGGTGGCAATGGTGAAGCGGCGGAAGGTCTGCAGCAGCCGGTCCCTGGTCGCCTGGTCCATCGAATCCCAGCGCAGCCCGACCGAGACCTTCAGGATCGTCATCAGGTCGAACGCCCCGTCCACGGACGGCGCCAGCGCGTCGAAGCGCTGCGCGAACGGCGTCGCCTTGCCGGCGCGCATCGCCGCCTCCAGCCCGGTGTAGAGGGCCAGCAGCGGTTTATCCAACGCGCTGTCGTCGGATGCCGCGTGCGCCACGCCGCCCCGGCTCACCGCCAAGGCTGCGGACGACAACGCCGCGGATGTCAAAAAGGCTCGCCGTGTCGGACCACTCATAGTGAAGACAAAACTTTCGCCGATCCAGTCCCGGGAGCTTCAATACCAACAGCGGCGAGCGCGGTATTCACGATATCGCGCGCGGACAGCCCGGCCTCGGCCAACTGCTTGCCCTGCGAGTCGTGATCGATGAACCCGTCGGGCATGACCATGGGCCGGAATTTCAGGCCGCCGTCCAGCAGTCCCTTCCAGGCGAGGTGATGCATGACCTGGGTCGCGAAACCGCCGATCGAGGCTTCTTCTATGGTGATCAACACGCTGTGGTGACGCGCCAGTTGCTCCACCAGCGCCGTGTCGATCGGCTTGGCGAAGCGGGCGTCGGCGACCGTGGTGGGGAAGCCGCGCGCCGCCAGTTCGTCCGCGGCCTTCATCGCATCGGCCAGCCGCGTGCCCAGCGACAGGATCGCGATGTTGCTGCCTTCCCGCAGCACGCGGCCCTTGCCCAGCGCCAGCACCTCGGCCCGGGTCGGCAGGGCGATGCCGGTGCCTTCGCCGCGGGGGTAGCGGAACGCCGACGGACGGTCGTCGATCTGCGCGGCGGTGGCGACGACATGCACCAGCTCCGCCTCATCGGACGGGGCCATGATGACCATGTTGGGCAGGCAGCCGAGATAGGCGATGTCGAAGCTGCCCGCATGGGTCGCGCCGTCGGCGCCGACATAGCCGGCGCGGTCCATCGCGAAGCGGACCGGCAGGGATTGCAGCGCCACGTCGTGGACGATCTGGTCATAGGCCCGCTGCAGGAAGGTCGAGTAGATCGCGCAGAACGGCTTCATCCCCTCGGTCGCCATGCCGGCGGCGAAGGTGACGGCGTGCTGTTCGGCGATGCCGACATCGAAGCTGCGGTCCGGGAAGGCCTTGGCGAAACGGTCCAGCCCGGTGCCCGAGGGCATGGCCGCTGTCACCGCGACGATCCGCGGGTCCTGCTTCGCCTGGCCGATCAGCGCGTCGGCGAACACCTTGGTATAAGACGGCGGGCCCGGCGGCGCCTTCGCCTGCTCGCCCGTCACGACGTTGAACTTCGACACGCCGTGGTACTTGTCGGCCGACCGCTCGGCCGGCCCATAGCCCTTGCCCTTCTGGGTGATGGCGTGCAGCAGGATCGGGCCGGCGTCGTCGGCCTCCCGGATGTTGCGCAGCACCGGCAGCAGGTGGTCGAGGTTATGACCGTCGATCGGGCCGATGTAGTAGAAGCCCATCTCCTCGAACAGCGTCCCGCCGGTCAGGATGCCCCTGGCATATTCCTCGGCGCGACGCGCGGTACGCTCGATCCCGCGCGGGAAGCGCTTGGCCATCTTCGCGCCCAGTTCCCGCAGGGACAGGAAGCTGCGCGAGGACATCAGGCGCGACAGATAGGCGCTCATGGCGCCGACCGGGGGCGCGATCGACATGTCGTTGTCGTTGAGGATGACGATCAGCCGCGACCGCAGCCCGCCGGCGTTGTTCATCGCCTCGTACGCCATGCCCGCGCTCATGGCGCCGTCACCGATCACGCAGATGACGTTGCGCTCGTCCCGCACCAGCCCCTCGGCCGCGCGCTGGGCGTCGTCGGCGGCCAGGTAGCGGGCGTTCTTCAGGTCGCGCGCCACCGCCATGCCCAGGCCGGCGGAAATCGAGGTGGAGGAATGCGCCGCGCCGAACGGGTCGTATTCGCTCTCGGACCGCTTGGTGAAGCCGGACAGTCCGCCGCCCTGGCGCAGGGTGCGGATGCGGTCGCGCCGCCCGGTCAGGATCTTGTGCGGATAGGCCTGGTGGCCGACGTCCCACAGCAACCGGTCGTGCGGCGTGTCGAACACCGCGTGGATGGCGACCGTCAGCTCCACCACGCCCAGCGACGCCCCCAGGTGCCCGCCCGTCACCGAGACGGCGCTGATCGTCTCCGCCCGCAGCTCATCGGCAAGTTGCCGAAGCTGCTCCGGGGAGAAGTTCCGCAGGTCGTCCGGATAGGTGACTCGATCGAGCAAGGATGTGGCGATTGGGCTCAAGACAACACTCTCCTGTTCCTGCTCAGCTCCGACGCGACACGACGAACGAGGCCAGTGCGCGGAGGCTGGCGCCACGCTCTCCGAAACTGTCGAGATGGGCGGCGGCCTGCCTTGCCAACAGGTCGGCGCGTTCCCGAGCGGCCTCGACGCCAAGGACCGCGACCATGGTGGCCTTGCCGGCGGCAGCGTCCTTGCCCGCGGTCTTGCCGATCTCGGCAGCGCTGCCTTCCACGTCAAGCAGATCGTCGGCGATCTGGAAAGCCACCCCCAGGTCCCGCCCATAGGCCGCCAGCAAATGCCGCTGATGAACCGGCGCTCGGCCCAGGATCGCCCCGGCCTCGGCGCTGTACTGGATCAGCCGGCCGGTCTTGAGCGCCTGAAGGCGGGTGATCGCCGGTCCGTCCAGGGTCTGCCCCTCGGCCAGCATGTCGATCATCTGTCCCCCCGCCATGCCGCGCGCCCCCGCGGCGGCGCCCAGGGCGGCGACCAGTTCGCACCGCGCCAGCGGATCGGAATGGGTATCGGTCTCGGCCAGCACCTCGAACGCCCGGCATTGCAGCGCATCGCCCGCCAGGATCGCCGTCGCCTCATCGAACGCGCGGTGCGTGCTTGGCTTGCCGCGCCTGAGGTCGTCGTCGTCCATCGCCGGCAAATCGTCATGCACAAGAGAGTAAGCGTGCAACATCTCAACTGATGCCGCAACCCGGGCGGCACACGTCTCGTTGACGGAGAAAAGCCCCGCGGACTCCATGACGAGAAAGGCCCGCATGCGCTTGCCGCCACCCAGGGTTGCGTACCGCATTGCGTCGGCGAGCTGGCCTTCGGCGCCTTCCACGGGGGGGAGCAGCGCATCCAGCGCCTGTTCGACGACCCCGGCCACCCGCGCCATGTGCTCCGCCAGGTCGACCGGAACATCAAGACTATTAGACAATCGATTCGCCCCGCTATCCACGATTCGCGGCTCAGAGGAGCCGGGAATTTATGGCGATAACACGCCGCGCGGCATTCCGCATGGTGGCCGTCGCGTCATACATCCGATAGTTGCCAATTTGTCACGCCCTTGCACCCTCCGGCAAGAATGCGCCCATGGCAAGGCTGCCGCCGGCAGACCAGCCCTGTTGCATGGCGGCCTCCCGCTCCTAAGTCCATGGGCTAAATCCATCGGGCCAGTTCCAATGGCCGGTCTCGGCGAATGCGGCGTTGCAGCGTGGGACCTGACCTGCCATATCCCGACTTCCCCGGTCCGGTATGACTGCCCGGCATCAGTTTCGGAGACGCTCTGCATGCTTCGTGTTGTCCTCGCTCAGCCTCGCGGCTTCTGCGCCGGCGTCGAGCGAGCCATCGAGATCGTCGAGCGCGCGCTGAAAAAATACGGCCCGCCGATCTATGTCCGTCACGAAATCGTGCACAACCGGCACGTCGTGGAGGACCTGCGGACCCGCGGCGCGGTGTTCGTCGATGAGCTGGACGAGATCCCGCCGGGCGCGATCACGGTGTTCTCGGCGCATGGCGTGGCCAAGCGGGTCGAGGAAGCGGCGGCGGAACGCGGCCTGCCGGTGATCGACGCGACCTGTCCGCTGGTGGCCAAGGTTCACAACGAAGGCCGCCGCTACGCCGGGCAGGAGCGGGAGATCGTGCTGGTCGGTCATGCCGGCCACGCCGAGGTCGAGGGAACCATCGGCCAGGTGCCGGCGAAGGTACACCTGGTGCAGACCGTCGAGGACGTCGCCAGGCTGCAGGTCACCGACCCCGAGAAGCTGGCCTATATCACCCAGACCACCCTGTCGGTCGACGACACCAAGGGCATCATCGCCGCGCTGACGCAGCGTTTCCCCTCCATCGTCGGGCCGAACGTCCGCGACATCTGCTATGCGACGCAGAACCGCCAGCAGGCGGTGCGCGACCTGGCCGGGCAGGTCGACGTCATCCTGGTGGTCGGATCGCGCAACTCCTCCAATTCCAACCGGCTGCGCGAGATCGGGCAGGAGCTGGGCCGGCCATCCTACCTGATCGACGACGCCGACGCGCTGCAGCCCGAATGGTTCGACGGCGCACGCACCGTCGGCCTGACCGCCGGCGCCTCGGCGCCCGAGACGCTGGTCCAGGGCGTGCTGAACGGCCTGCGCCGGTTCGGCGAGATCGAGATCACCACCCAGGACGGGGTCGCGGAGGACGTGCGCTTCCGCTTCCCGGCCCAGTTGACCGACGCGTAAGGACACCGCGCATCATGGGTATTCCTCTGCACCAGGCGGTCCGCGTGGGCGCCTATGTCCTCAAGCAGCACCTGGTCGGCCGCAAGCGCTATCCGCTGGTGCTGATGATGGAGCCGCTGTTCCGCTGCAACCTGGCCTGCGCCGGATGCGGCAAGATCGACTATCCGGCGGCGATCCTGAACCAGCGCCTGTCGGTCGCCGAATGCATGGAGGCGATCGACGAATGCGGCGCCCCGGTCGTCGTCTTCGCCGGCGGCGAGCCGCTGCTGCACAAGGAGATCGACCAACTCGTCGAAGGGGCGATCGCCCGCAAGAAATACGTGATCGTCTGCACCAACGCGCTGCTGCTCGAAAAGAAGATGGACCTGTTCAAGCCGAACAAGTGGTTCAGCTGGTCGGTGCATCTGGACGGGGACCGGGAAGACCACGACAAGTCGGTCTGCCAGCCCGGCACCTATGACCGTGCGGTGGCGGCGATCAAGGAGGCCAAGCGGCGCGGCTTCCGCACCCAGATCAACACCACGCTGTTCAACACCGCCGAACCCGATCGCGTCGCGGCGTTCTTCGACGACGTGATGAAGCTGGGGGTGGACGGGATCACCGTCTCGCCGGGCTATGCGTACGAACGGGCGCCGGACCAGCAGCACTTCCTGAACCGGAACAAGACCAAGGAACTGTTCCGCGGCATCTTCCGCCGCCAGGGCAAGGTGAAATGGCAGTTCACCCAGTCGTCCATGTTCCTGGACTTCCTGGCAGGCAACCAGACCTTCCACTGCACGCCCTGGGGCATGCCGCTGCGCAACTATTTCGGCTGGCAGCGCCCCTGCTACCTGCTGGGCGAAGGCTACGCGAAGACCTTCAAGGAACTGATGGAAGACACGGACTGGGACCGCTACGGCACCGGCAACTACGAGAAATGCGCCGACTGCATGGTGCATTCCGGGTTCGAGGCGACGGCGGTCGGCGAATCGATCCGCAAGCCCTGGAAAGCGGCGGCCCAGGCGATGCGCGGCATCCGCACCGAGGGCCCGATGGCGCCCGACATCAAGCTGGATAACCAGCGCCCGGCCGAATACGTGTTCAGCCGGCATGTCGAGCAGGCGATGAAGCGGATCAAGGCAGGCAAGAAGCCGCACGAGGACGTCGCCGACGCGGCGGATTAGTCCTCGGCGAAGGGTCGGGGATGATCCCATCCCGCGCTCCCGTCCCGTCATGGCCGGCGAAGGCCGATGGGCGCCCAGGCAGGCGGACGCCGGCGCCATGCGCCAGCCGTCGAAGCGGTCGATGGCGAGGCGTTTCGACTCGGACGTTCAAGACGATCGCACGGATGAACGCAGATCCCGGTCCGGCGGGAGCCGGGGTCCCTGGGTTTCATGCCGCACGGCGGTGGAGAGAAAGGCGCGGATCGCGGGTCTGCGCCCACCAGGGCGGGACGCATCGGTGCCCGGCCTTTCGCGATCAAAGCGACACGGCCGCTCAGCCGCCTGCCTACATCGGCAGGCAATAAATCCCGCCGCGTTAACTAATTGTTTACCGATCCTGGGTTAAACCTGCTCTCGGCGTCCTCGACAGCGTTCAAAGACGTTCAATCTGAGCTTCGACCCTTATTTCAAGAACCTGAATTCCAGTGTGTGTTAGCCGATGACTGGGAACAACGCTGCCGAGGATGCCTCCGACCTTGACGACGAGACCCTCATCGAGGCCTGCCTTGGCCTTGACGGTCGGACGTCGCCGCGGACGCGGCCGGTAAAGTTACCCGACTGGCCGCCCAATCGCGATCAGCCTGTCACGCTGCACATCGATCCGGACATCGCCGCCTGGTTCCGCGCGCGTTCATCCTGCTGGCAGCGGGACGTCGGCCGCGTGCTGCGCGGCTGGATCGCGGCGCACGAACCCAAGCCCCAGGCCGCGCCGGCCTCCGACGCGCCCCAGGCGTAAGCCGAACATCGGGGCTTCCGCGGGCCGGTGCCCGCTTCTCCCGACTGTCTTATGCGCTCCCAGACGCAGTGACGTGACGCGATGACGCCTAGCGCGCGCGCTTCCCGGAATGGCCGGCGGTGGCCGAGCGGACCATCCGGGCCGTCGGCAGCGCATGGGCCCCGCCGTTCTCGGCCTCGGACCGCGCGTGCATGAAGGCCTTCAGGACTTCGTTGATGCGGGTCTGGTAGCCGGAACCGAAGCCGCGGAAGAAGCGCAGCACGTCGGCATCGAGTCGCAGGCTGACCGCCAGCTTCGGTTCGCGCACGTCGAACACGAGGTCGGTGGCCCAGTTGCCATGGCCGGTGTCGACTTGCATCCGCGCCGAGGGGCGGGATTTCGCAGCCGGACGAGCGTGTGCTTTCGTGCCGTTGGACCGGGACTTGCCCCCGGAGTGGCTTGTTGACTTGGCTGCCGCAGCGGCAGCCTTCAGAGACTTTGACATCTTGGTTCCTCCCGTCATGCCGGTCAGGTTGGATCCTGAGCCGCTTTACTGCCGGATCGGCCTTTGCATGTACGCACGCCTGTGTTTACGGTCAAGCGGATAGCGCGAATCCGTTTCAAGCGCCCAGGGTATCGGGGCTCAGCGTTGAATCGCCGCGGCGAATCGCAGGATCAGATCAGCAATTCGATCAGGAACGGCCCCGGACGCTTGAGGGAATGCGCCAGCAGGTCGGCGAATCCGTCGGCCGTGTCCGTCCGCGCGGCTTCCACGCCCATGGAGCCGGCCAGCCGCGGCCAGTCGATATCGGGATTGCCGAGGTCCATCATGTCCAGCGCCGTCCGCCCCGGATTCGCGCCCACATTCGCCAGCTCGCCCAGCAGGATCGCGTATTTCCGGTTCGACAATAGAACGGTGGTGACGTCGAGCTTCTCGCGCGCCTGGGTCCACAGCGACTGGACGGTGTACATGGCGGAACCATCCGCCTGCAGATTGATCACCCGCCGTCCCGGCGCGCCGATCGCCGCGCCCGTCGCCATCGGCATGCCGCCGCCGATCGATCCGCCTGTAACGTTCAGCCAGTCATGCGGCGGCGCGGCGCGCGTATTGGCGAAGAAGCCACGCCCGTAGGACACCGATTCGTCCGCGACGACCGCGTTCTCCGGCATCAGCGCGCCGACCGTGGCGGCGACGCTTTCGGGCGTCAGCGCCCCCTTCCCGGCCTCCGGCCGCGGACCGTTGTCGGGCGGCGCGACCTTCGGGCAGTTCAGTTCGTCCGCCAGCCGCGCCAGCGCCTCGACGATATCCTGTTCGGCGCGCGCCAGGACGTGGATCTCCGCCCCCTCGGGCACCGAGGTCTGCACCTTGTTCGGATAGGCGAAGAACGTCACCGGCTTGCGCGAGCCTGCCAGGATCAGGTGCTGCGTGCCTTCCATGAACTTCACCGCGACGTCGACGACATAGGGCACCCGATCGACCGGCAGGCGCCCCTGCCCGCGCGCCATGCGGCCGTTGGAGCCTTGCGCGATGACCCGGCAGCCCGTCGCCGCCGAGATCCGGTGGGCGATCGCCAGCCCTTCCTCGCTGAGCCCTGCCCCGCCCAGCAGCAGCACGATACCGCGCCCGCCGCGCCGCAGCGCCGCGGCGGCTTCCTCGACCTGGTTCGGCGACGCCGTCGGCGTGGGCACCGCGGGCAGCGCCTCGGCGACGATCCCGCCCTCGTTCCACGACGTGTCGGACGGCAGGATCAGCGTGGCGATCTGGCCGGGGGCGATCTTGGCGGCCTGGATCGCGGCGGCGGCATCGGCGCCCACGGTGCGGACATCGACCGCCGTGCGCACCCAGCCCGACACGCCGCGCGCCCAGCCTTCCGTGTCGGCGGTCAGCGGCGCGTCGAGCGGACGGTGATAGGTGGCGTGATCGCCGACGATGTTGACGATCGGGGTCGCGGCGCGGCGCGCGTTGTGCAGGTTCGACAGCCCGTTGGCGAGGCCCGGTCCGCAATGCAGCAGGGTCGCGGCCGGCTTGCCGGCCATGCGGGCATAGCCGTCGGCGGCGCCGGTCACCACGCCCTCGAACAGGCCCAGCACGCAACGCATGCCGGGAATGCGGTCGAGCGCCGCGACGAAATGCATCTCCGACGTGCCGGGATTCGAGAAACACGTATCGACACCGCTTTTCAGCAGCGAATGCACAAGGCTCTCAGCGCCGTTCATGATGGGACATCCTCCATGCGTCGCCCGATCTGCGTCGTCAGGTCCGCACGCCTGGGGGATTCCGGGTCGCATCCTGCGTCCGCACCCGTGGCCCCTGGGCTGGCTCCCCTTGGTGGGCTCCCCTTGGGCATCCCCCGTTGAGCAACCCCCCTGGGCATCCCCTGGGCATATCCCCTGGGCGGCATTCCGGGCCGACGCGGGCAACGACCCATGCTTCTATCGCCCTTCCGCGGGTGTCAAGCGAAGGGGAACGGTAGACCGGGTGATACGTTCTGTCGCAAAGACGTCAACGCCACAGCAACACGGCGGTGCCATGTTGAGGGGGCCAGAACACTGGAGTCTGTCATGAAACGTCTCGCTTCCGCGCCGGTCCTTGGGGCGCTCCTGCTGTGCGGGTTCGCCGCCGGCGCCTCTGCCCAGACATCGGCTGCGACATCGGCTGCGACATCGGCCGCGCCGACCTCTCCCCCGCCGACCGCCGCTCCGTCGACGACGGTGCCCCCGCCTCCGCCGGCCGCGTCGCCATCCTCCGCCCCGTCTCCTGGCGCATCGGCCGCGCATCCGGCCTTGCCGCCGCATGTCGAGAGCCGGATCGACGCGATGCACAAGCGCCTCGGCATCACCGCCGCGCAGGAGCCGGCGTGGAGCACCTTCGCCCAGGCGATGCGCGACAACGCCGCCACCTCGGCACAGGCCTATCACGACCGGGCGGCGCGGCTGTCGACGATGACGGCCGTGGAGAACCTGAGCAGCTTCGCACAGTTGGAAGAAACGAGGGCGCAGGGCCTGCAGACGCTTTCAAGCTCGTTCGAGACGCTGTACGCGCAACTGTCGCCCGAACAGAAGCACACGGCGGACGAAATGTTCCGCCACCAGGGCGAGCGCGCCGCCGCTCGGAAGGAACACCACAAGCGCTGAACCCGGGACCGCCGGCCCTGTCGCTGGTTGCTTGAGTCGCTGGCTGCTTGAGCGGATGCCGGCTTGAGCGGCCCTGGGGTACCGGCACGTCTCCCCCGATGGCCGGCCGCATGCCGGCCATCGGGGCTGTCTCGCCACCGCCGGCGGATCGTGGAGGCGGTCGGGCCACGCCCGATCGCAAGGGGGCGGACGCGCGCCTTCTCGTCCCCGGTTCTTGGCACCTGTGGCGCGGGCGGCTACACCAGCGGGGGAAACGCCTGAGCGGAGAGACGCCGACCATGATCAACAAGATCGTCCAGTCCATGGCTGACCTGATGGCCGGGATCAAGGACGGTTCGACCGTGCTGATCGGCGGCTTCGGCGCCGTGGGCCAGCCCAACGCGCTGATCGACGGACTGATCGAACAGGGCGCCAAGGACCTGACCGTCGCCGCCAACAACGCCGGCGTCGGCCATGTCGGCCTCGCCCGGCTGATGGAGCTGGGACGGGTGCGCAAGATCATCTGCTCGTTTCCCCGCAGTTCCGACCCCGTGGTGTTCGAGACGCTGTACCGCGCCGGCAAGATCGAGCTGGAGATCGTCCCCCAAGGCACGCTGGCCGAACGGATGCACGCCGCGGGTGCCGGCGTGCCGGCGTTCTTCACGGCGACCGGCGTCGGCACCAAGATGGCCGTCGGCAAGGAGCACCGGGAGATCGACGGCCGCACCTATATCCTGGAGCCGTCGCTGCCCGGCGACGTGGCGCTGGTCGAGGCGTGGGAAGCCGACCGCTGGGGCAACCTGACCTTCAAGCAGGCCGGGCGGAACTTCAACCCGATCATGGCGATGGCCGGCAAGCTGACCCTGGTGCAGACCCAGCACGTCCGGGAGCTTGGCACGATCGACCCCGACCACGTCGTCACGCCCGGCATTTTCGTGGACCGGGTCCTGCACGTGCCCTACGGTGACCCGTCGGGCTTCTGAGAAACGGAGACGCAGTCATGTCCGCCGCCGAAACCGTCGCGTTCAAGCCGTTCAGCCGCACCGAGATGGCGCAGCGCGCCGCCGCCGACATCCCCGAGGGCTGGTACGTCAACCTGGGCATCGGCATCCCCACCCTGATCGCCGACTACGTGCCGACAGAGCGGGAAGTCATCTTCCACTCGGAAAACGGCGTCCTGGGCATGGGACCCGCGCCGGCGAAGGACAAGATCGAGCCCTGGCTGATCAACGCCGGCAAGCAATACGTCACGCTGCGGGCGGGCGGCAGCTTCTGCCACCACGCCGACAGTTTCGCGATGATCCGCGGCGGACACCTGGACCTGTGCGTGCTGGGCGCGTTCCAGGTGGCCGATAACGGCGACATCGCCAACTGGGCGACCAGCGAGAACGACACCGCCCCGGCGGTCGGCGGCGCGATGGACCTCGCGGCCGGCGCGAAACGCCTCTGGGTGCTGATGGAGCACACGGCGAAGGACGGCTCGCCCAAGCTGGTCAAGCAATGCTCCTACCCGCTGACCGCGCCGGGGGCGGTGAAGCGGGTCTACACGAACCTGGCGACGATCGACGTGACCGAACGCGGATTCGTGGTCCTGGACATGGCGCCGGGGCTGACGCTGGAGAACCTGCAGGCGCGCACCGACGCCAAGCTGCATTTGCCGGCCTGAGGATTCAAAGCGGCCGAACGTCCTGGTCGGCGACGTCCTTCAGCAGGTCTTTCACATCCCGGCCCAGCACCGGATGGCGCCAGTCCGGCGCCACGTCGGCAAGCGGTGCCAGCACGAAGGCTCGCAGGTGCGCCCGCGGGTGCGGCAGGATCGGATCGGGCGCCGACCGGATCACCGGACCGTCCGGTCCCTCCATCGCGATCAGGTCCAGGTCGAGCGTCCGAGCGGCGTTGGGCACGCTGCGCTGACGGCCGCACGCGGCCTCGATCGCCATCAATTGAAACAGGAGCGCCGCCGGGTCGACGGCTCCCTGAAATATTACCAACGTAACACCGTTGACATAAGGCGGCTGGTCCGAGGCCGGCACGGGCGAGGAGATAAACCATCGCGACAGACCCGCCATGCGTGCACCGGGAAGCTTTTCAAGGAGTGAGGCCGCTCGGCGACACGTCTGCAATGGCGAGGCGCCATCCGGCCCTGGCAGATTTGCACCCAATGCAATCAAACTCTTGGTGTACATCGACAAACTGTCACTGTTTCGATTTTCATTAAATTGTCGCACGGGTATAGTGCTCGCACTGCTCGCTTGTCTGGATCGACTAGCAACTCCTTGTTGTAACCCGCGCTCTCATTTGCGACTCTGAATCATAAGGTTACCTCTATGCCATTCATGCCCCAAGAGCGAGTTGCCCTATTTATTGACGGTGCCAATCTTTATTCCGCGTCCCGCAATCTGGGATTCGACGTCGATTACCGCAATCTGCTGGAATATTTCCGGAAACGGGCGAACGTCATCCGCGCCTATTACTACTCCGCGGTGCTGGAGACGGAAGAATACTCCCCGCTGAAGCCCCTGACGGACTGGCTGGCCTATAACGGCTACGCGCTGGTCACCAAGCCGGCGAAGGAGTTCACCGACGCGACCGGGCGGCGGCGGGTGAAAGGCAACATGGACATCGAGATCGCGGTCGACATGCTCGAACTGTCGGACAAGATCGATCACGCGGTGCTGTTCAGCGGCGATTCCGACTTTCGCCGCATGGTCGAAGCGGTCCAGCGCAAGGGCGTGCGGGTCTCGGTGGTGTCCTCCATCCGCACCACGCCGCCGATGGTGGCCGACGAATTGCGCCGGCAGGCCGACCAGTTCCTGGAGCTTGCCGAGATCGCGTCGGAATTCACCCGCCGGCAGACGGAGCCCAGGCCGCGCGGTCCGGCGTCGGCGCACGCCACGATCCGCAGCACACCCGCGGAGCCTTACGCCGATCCGCACGACGCAGCCTGAGCCCCCCGCCGTGGCTGCGGCTGACGCGAGCGCGCCCGCGCCGGATTGCCGCATCTGCGTGCGCCTGGCGACGTATCGGGATGCGAACCGGGCGGCCAATCCGTCCTGGTTCAACGGGGCCGTCCCCAGCTTCGGGCCGGTCGATGCTCGGCTGCTCGTGGTCGGGCTGGCGCCGGGGGTGCGCGGGGCGAACCGGACCGGCCGGCCGTTCACCGGCGATTTCGCCGGCATGCTGCTCTATGCGACCCTGCTGAAGTTCGGCTTCGCCACCGGCACCTACCAGGCCGACCCGGCGGACTGGCTGGCTCTGGTCGATTGCCGGGTGACCAACGCGGTGCGCTGCGTGCCGCCGGCCAACCTGCCGACGCCGGCCGAGATCACGAACTGCAATCCGTTCCTGGCGCGGGAACTGGCGGCGATGCCGCGCCTGCGCGCCGTCCTGGCGCTGGGCGGGGTGGCGCACAAGGCCGTGCTCCGCGCCCGCGGCCTGCGCGCGAGCCACGTCCCCTTCGCGCACGGTGCCCTGCACCCCTTGCCGGAGGGGCTGCTGCTGGCCGACAGCTACCACGTCTCCCGCCTCAATACGAACACCGGCCGGCTGACGGCGGCGATGTTCGAGGCGGTGGTGAGGGACATCCGCACGCACCTGGCGACGTAGCCGTCAGGCGTAACGCTCCTCCAGCCACGGATCGGCGTTGTTGTTGTAGCCCCTGGTCTCCCAGAACCCCGGATGGTCGCCGAGGGTGAAATGGATCCGCCGCAGCCACTTGGCGGATTTCCAGAGATACAGCTTCGGCACCATCATCCGCACCGGGCCGCCATGCTCGCGGGTGATCGGCTTGCCCTCCCACGCATGCACCAGGAAGACGTCGGGCTGGTCGAACTGGTCCAGCCGGATATTCGTCGTGTAGCCGTCGAAGGAAGTGAAGATGACATGCTTCACCTCGGGCCGGGGCCGCACGATCTCCAGCACCGCCCGCGCCGGCACGCCTTTCCAGCGGTTGTCGTAGCGCGACCATTGGGTCACGCAGTGCATGTCGGAGACGTACTCGGCCTGTGGCAGCGCCATGAATTCGTCGAGCCGCAGGCTCAGCCGGTTCTCCACCGCGCCGTCGATGTCGAGGCGGAATTTCGGCTCCGTCACGTTGGGCTGCGCGCCGAGGTCGAGCACCGGCCAGTCCTTCACCAGCCGCTGCCCCGGCGGCAGGCGGTCGCGGTCCGGGTCGCCATGCGTGCCGGTCA
>NZ_DASZTJ010000184.1:0-19367 GCF_035548235.1 Rhodopila sp. | reverse complement strand
CAGGGTGCCCTCCGCGAAGCGGAACAGGAACGTCCGGTCGAAGCCTTTGTCGGGCACGATCACGTAACGGCCGGTCGGATCGAAGATCACGGCGTGCGGGTGGGAGGACGTCTGCTCCTTCGGGTGCGGTCCCGGCGTGCCTTCCAGCGTGAAGACCTGGCTGACTGGCTGCAGCCGCCCCTCGGGATCGAGCGGCACGACCGCGACGGCGCCGGAGCCGTAATTCGCCACGACCAGATAGCGTTCGGTCGGGTCGAGCGCCGAATCCACCGGGTTCGCACCCCGGCACTCGACCTGGTTCAGCAGCGCCAGGTGGCCGGAGGCCGGGTCGATGGAAAACGCGCTCAGCAGCTTCCGGCCGCCATGGACGGCATAGAGCCTGGTCCGGGCCTGGTTCAGCGTGAACAAGGACGGGTTTTCCAGCCCGCCCAGATGCTGCCGGTGCGTCCAGGCGCCGGTGACCGGATGGACGCGGTAGACGTTGATCCCGTTGCCCCGGCCATCCCGGTCCGGCGTGGTGTAGCCGCCCACATATGCGAACATGGTCCTCATTCCCCTGGTTGAAGGTCCCTTGGGCCAGGCTTTCCTGGGATCAAAGCTTTCAGCGGTCAACGCTCCCGGGGGTCAACGCTCCCCGGGGTCAAGGTTCCGAAGGGTCAAGGTTCCGAAGGGTCAAGGCTCCCAAGGGTCAAGGCTCCCAAGGGTCAAGGTTCCCGGGTCGGACCTCCCCGGAGGCAAACCCAAGCCCTGCCTGCGCGCGGATGATCCGCGGCAGCGACGGGTGGTCCGCCACGCAGTCGTGAAACCGTACCGCCGGCCCTGCGCCGCCTCGGTGCCGCTGTTCGGCGGCGACGGCGTTCGGCACGTCGTCGCGGACATGCATGCCCTCGCCGGCGAAGAAGCCGATCACGATCACCGGCCGGTCCGCCAGGGCGCGCAGCGCATCGGCCAGGAAGGGGGTTTCCTCCAGGCACGCGGTGGCGACCTGCCCGAACACCCCCGCTGCCGCCAGGACCCGGCCATGGTCCTGAAGCGCCAGCGCGCGGCCGGGGGCGCTGACCGATCCGTGGCCGACCACCAGGATGGCGGCGCTGGCCGGGGCCACGCCCAAAGCGGCGCAGCCGGCCCGGCCCTGGGCGTCGATGACATCGGCCATGGCCGGGTGGACGCCCACCGGCTCGTGCACCCGGACCCTGGGATCGTCGCCCAGGGCGCGGGGGATGGCGACCTTGGTGAAGTAACCGGCCTCCATGAAGAAGGGGACGACATGCACCGTCCCGGCGGCGATCCGCGCCAGCGACTCGGCGACCGAAGGCGTTCCGTTCAGCAGCCCGCCCTCGACCTGGAGACCAGGCTCTGCCGCGCGCAGCGCCGCGACCTGGCGGCGGAGCGGCCGCGCGGCGTCCTCGTACCGGGAGGAGCCGTGCGCGACCAACAGCAATGCCTCACGTTCCGTCACCGGTTCCTCCACGGGACCCGCTTGCCCCGGCTCTGTTTGCCTGAACCTGTTTGCCTGAACCTGTTTGCCCCTGGGATCGTTCTGGCGCACATAAGGCCGAATAGACGAACCGGCGGCAAGGAGCAGTGGATGTCGGACGCGCCCGAGCGGGAAGCGATGGAATTTGACGTGGTGATCGTGGGGGGCGGTCCGGCGGGTCTGTCGGCGGCGATCCGGCTGAAGCAACTGGCCCCCGATGTCGCCGTCTGCCTGGTGGAGAAGGGCGGCGAGATCGGGGCGCACACGCTCTCGGGCGCGGTGCTGGAACCCAGGGCGCTGAACGAGCTGCTGCCCGACTGGAAGGAGCGGGGGGCGCCGCTGGACACGCCGGCGCGGGACGACCGGTTCCTGTTCCTGACGGAAACGAGGTCCTTCAAGCTGCCGACGCCCCCGCAGATGCATAACGAGGGCAACTACATCGTCTCCCTGGGCAACGTCGTCCGCTGGCTGGGCCAGCAGGCCGAGGCGCTGGGCGTCGAGATCTATCCAGGCTTCGCCGCGACGGAAGTGCTGGAGGAAGACGGCCGCATCGTCGGCATCGCCACCGGCGACATGGGCATCGGCAAGGATGGCCAGCCCACCGGCTCCTATGCCCGCGGCATGGAATTGCGGGCGAAATACACGCTGCTGGCCGAAGGGTGCCGCGGCTCGCTGTCGAAGCAGCTGATGAAGCGGTTCGACCTGCGACAGGGCCGCGACCCGCAAACCTATGCGATCGGCATCAAGGAGTTGTGGGAGATCCCCGCCGCCAACCACAAGCCGGGCCTGGTCGAGCACACGCTGGGCTGGCCGCTGAGCACCGACGTCTATGGCGGTTCCTTCCTGTATCATTTCGGCGAGAACCTGATCTCCTTCGGTTTCGTCATCGGCCTGGATTACCGCAATCCCTGGCTGTCGCCGTTCGACGAGATGCAGCGGTTCAAGACCCATCCCGACATCCGCAAGCATTTCGAAGGCGGCCGCCGCATCGCCTATGGCGCGCGCGCCCTCAACGAAGGCGGGTTCCAGTCGATCCCCAAGCTGACCTTCCCCGGCGGCATGCTGATCGGCGACGCGGCCGGGTTCCTGAACGTGCCGAAGATCAAGGGCACGCATACCTCCATGAAGTCCGGCATGGTCGCGGCCGAGGCGGTGGCGGAGGCGCTGGCGGGCAGCCAGCCGGCGGAGATCACGAGCTATCCGGACCGCCTGCAGCGAAGCTGGGTGTGGGAGGAATTGTCGCTGGTCCGCAACGTCCGCCCGTCCTTCGCCAAGTTCGGCATGTGGGGCGGCCTGGCCTATAGCGCCATCGACACATACCTGTTCCGCGGCAAGGCGCCGTGGACGTTCCACCACCCGCACCCGGACAACGAGACGCTGCTGGACGCCGACAAGGCGCCGCGCATCGCCTATCCGAAGCCCGATGGGGTGCTGACCTTCGACCGGCTGTCCTCGGTCTTCATCAGCAACACGAACCATGAGGAAAACCAGCCGGCCCACTTGCAGCTGCTGGATCCGGACAAGGCGATCTCCTTGAACTGGAACCGCTATCGCAGCCCCGAGGCGCGGTATTGCCCGGCCGGCGTCTACGAGATCGTCGGCGCGGACGAAGGCGATCCCAAGTTGCAGATCAACGCGCAGAACTGCGTCCACTGCAAGACCTGCGACATCAAGGACCCCTCCCAGAACATCAACTGGGTCCCGCCCGAGGGCGGCGGCGGTCCGAGCTATCCGGGTGGAATGTAAGGGGGTCTGTAACACTTCCTGGCATTTTTTTCACGCCCTCGGCGGTGCATGGCGAATGACTTGCGTCATGCCCGCTGGTAGGGTGAGCAAATGCAACATATCCGTGCAGCCAAGCGCTTTGTCCTGATCGCAACCACGCTGTTGTCCGCGTGCGGGGCGTCCGGGGTCACCTCGTCGGCATCGACGGTGCCCAATACGCCGGTCGGAGATTTCCTCGCGGGCCGTTTCGCGATGGCGACGGGCGATTATGCGATGGCGGCGACGAACCTGCTGCGCGCCTCCGACCAGGACCCGAAGAACCAGGAACTGGCGCTGCAAGCCTTCATCGCCTGCATCGACGCGGGACGGCCGGAGGCGGTGCGGCTGGCACGGCGGCTGCCCGACAGCCAGGTGGCGCAACTCGTGCTGGCCGACGTCGACGCCAAGGCCGGCCATTGGCAGGGCGCCGAACAGCGCTTCCGCTCCCTGCCGCGCCAGGGCATGACCCAGCTCTTGCAGCCATTGCTCGTCGCCTGGGCGCAACTGGGCGGGGGCCATGTCGACTCGGCGCTGTCGACGCTGCGGCCCTATATCGACAATCCCCGGTTCCAGGGCCTGTTCGCGCTGCATGGCGGGATGATCGCCGATATCGGCGGCCGCTCCGATGAAGCCGCCCGGCTCTATCGGCTTGCCCAGGGCGACTTGAGGGAGCCCAACCTGCGCCTGGCCCAGATCCTGGCGAGCTGGCAGGCCCGCTCCGGCCAGGCGGTCGAGGCGCAGCATACCCTGGCGATGCTGCCCAACGTCGCACCCGACATGTCGATCGCCATGCCCGGCTTGCTGGCGAACGTGACCAAGCGGCCGGTCCCCAACGCGATCGATGGCGTGGCGGAGACGTATTTCACCTTCGCCGCCTTGCTGCGCGGGCAGGAAGCGAACGAGTTCGCCCTGATCATGCTGCACCTGTCCCTGGACCTGCGCCCCGATTTCACCGCGGCCCGGGTCCTGCTGGCGGACATCCTCGCCACCGAGGGCCATCCGGGCGTCGCGCTCAGGACGCTGAACGAAGTGCCGCAGAACGACCCCATCCATTCGGTCGTCGAGCTGCGCCGCGCGACGCTGATCGACCGGCTCGGCCGCTCCGATGAGGCGATGCGGGAGCTTGACCGCATGTCGCAGGCCTATCCGTCGAGCCCGCTGCCCGACGCGCAGCGCGGCGACATCCTGCGGGCGAAATCGCGCTTCACGGATGCCGTCGCCGCGTATGACAAGGCGATCGCCCGCCTGGGCACGCCGACGGCGAATGACTGGCTGCTGTTCTACAACCGCGGCGTTTCCGAGGAACGCTCGCACCAATGGGGCAAGGCCGACGCCGACTTCCATACCGCGCTGAAGCTGTCGCCCGACCAGCCGTTCGTGCTGAACTACCTCGGCTACAGCTACGCCGACATGGGCAAGCACCTGAACGAAGCGCGGGAGATGATCGAGCGTGCGGCGGCGCAGCGGCCGAACGACGGGGCGATCACCGACAGCCTGGGCTGGGTCCTGTTCCGCGAAGGCAAGAAGCAGGACGCGGTCAAGACGCTGGAACACGCGGTCGAGCTGGAACCCGAGGACGCCACCATCAACGAGCATCTCGGTGACGCGTACTGGGCGGTCGGCCGCAAGCTGGAGGCCCGCTACCAGTGGCGGCGCGCCCTGACGCTGCACCCTGCCGCCGACGATGTGCCGAAGCTGGAGGCGAAGATCTCCAGCGGCCATCCGGGCGACGTCATCAGCGGACAGTAAGCGTCGTTCGCGATGGCCCCCGTGCCGACCGGGATATCGACCCAAGGGGCATTGAGCCAGGGGATATCGACCCAAGGAGCGTTGACCCACGGGATATTGACCGAGGCCGCGCCGGCGAAGGTCAACCTGTACCTGCACGTCGTGGGCCGGCGGGATGACGGCTACCACCTGCTCGACAGCCTGGTGGTCTTCGCCGGCATCGGCGACCGGCTGACGGTGGAGCCGTCCGACGCGCTGACGCTGCGGGTCACCGGCCCGTTCGCCGCCGGTCTCGCGGCCGAGGCGGACAATCTCGTGCTCCGCGCCGCTCGGGCGCTGGCCGGGCTGTGCGGGGCCGTGCCGCGCGGGGCCCTGACGCTGGAGAAGAACCTGCCGGTCGCCTCGGGGATCGGCGGAGGGTCGGCCGATGCGGCCGCGGCGCTGCGGCTGCTGTGCCGGTTCTGGTCGGTGAACCCCGCCGGTTCCGACCTGGCCGAACTGGGGCGGGGGATAGGGGCGGATATCCCGGTGTGCCTGTCGGGCCGGCCCGCGGTGATGGCCGGTATCGGAGAGGTCCTGACGCCGGTGGAACGCCTGCCTCGGCTTGGAATCGTGCTGGTCAACCCAGGCGTCGCGGTCTCCACGCCCATGGTGTTCAAGGCGCGCTCCGGCCCGTTTTCGGCGCCGGTGGAAGGGGCGTCCCGCGGCTGGCCGACGGCTGGCGGGCTGATCGCCGCGCTGCAGGCGGCGTCCAACGACCTGGAGGCGCCGGCGCGGGGCCTGGCGCCGGAGATCGGCGGCGTGCTGGACCGGCTGCGGGCCGAACCGGGGTGCCTGCTGGCCCGCATGAGCGGGTCGGGGGCGACGTGCTTCGGCCTGTTCGGCACGGAGGCAGAGGCGCAGGCCGCCGCGCCTCGGATCGCGCGCCCCGGCTGGTGGGCCTGGGGCGGGGGTTTCCACGACCCGCAGCGGTTCTGACTTTACGCGAGCCGCGCCGCCCCCTATCACGGCGCTCTGTCGGGGCTCCGCCCCACGGCGCTTTATCGGGGCTTTGCCCCGTGGCGTTTATCGGGGCGTTGCCCCGTGGGCGGTTTGTCGGGGCTTTGCCCCGTGGCGCGGCAATGGGGCGTAGCCAAGCGGTAAGGCAGCGGATTTTGATTCCGCCATTCGGAGGTTCGATCCCTCCCGCCCCAGCCATTCTCCTCCCGTCGTGGCGGACGAGACGCAATCGCCGGGATCGGCGCCTTCGCCGTCCATGCCTTGTCCCCGCGTCGACGCCGCCGGGCATGGACGGCGGACCTGCGCTCGCCATGAGGGGATCGTCGGCGCGCGATCCTTCCCCCATCTGAACATTTGGACAGACTCTTGGGACCGCCAAATGCCCGCACCATGTAACGGTGACGCACGGTTTGGTGCGTATCGATTGGCCTCGACGCTCGCGTGGTGAAACGAGTCCTCGTGGACGCCGTGCCAGGCCGGAAGGAGTGTTGCCTATGTTCATTTCCGACGTGCTTCAGGAAAAGGGCCGCCGCGTCGTCAGCGTCCGTGATACCGAGACTGTCCAGGACGCCGTGGCGAAACTTGCCGAACACCGCATCGGCGCGGTCATCGTCGAGGACCAGTGGATGCGCCACGCGGGCATTTTCTCGGAGCGGGACTTCGTCAACGCGGTCGCCCAGCAGGGCGCGAAGGTCCTGACCTATCCTGTGTCCAAGCTCATGAGCGCCCCGGTCGTGACCTGCCGTCCGGAGGACAAGATCGAGACCGCGATGGGCGCGATGACGCTGGCCAAGATCCGGCATTTGCCCGTGGTGGAGAACGGCCACCTGATCGGCATCGTTTCGATCGGCGACCTGGTGAAATACCGGCTGGACGAAAAAGCCTTGGAGGCCAATGTGCTTCTGGACCTCGCCCGCCTGCACGCCTGATCGCCGCCCCTTCGGCGACGCACAAAATCATTCCGGACCCGGCAGCGGCACGCTGCCGGGCATTGCTATTGCGGCTCGGCTGCCCTTAGATCGCTTCCAAAAGCAAAATGCATCAAAAGGGGGAAACCGCATGACCGAGCATGCCGGGTTACGGCGCCGTACCGTCCTGAAGACCGCCGCCGCGGTGACTGTCCTGTCGGGGCCGGCACTGCCGGCGCGAACCCTTGCCGCCGACGTGGTGAAGATCGGCCTGCCGGTCGCGCTGACCGGGCCGATCGGCGGCATCGGCGAGCAGATGAAGCGCGCCTGCGAATTCTGGGGCAAGCAGGTCAACGCCAAGGGCGGCCTGCTTGGCAAAAAGATTGAATTCGTTACGCAGGATACAACCGGCAATCCTGCCAACGCCGTTCGTTCTGTCCAGGAGATGGTGGAACGTGACGGTATCCGTCTCATCACGTGTGTCGTCGCATCCAACGAAGCGCTGGCGATCGTGCCGAAACTCGCAGGCTGGGACACGATCTTTATCTCGGGCGACAATGGGGATGGGCGGCTCACCGCCGAATCGCTGGTGCCGAATTTCTTCCGCCCCAACACCTCCGGGCCGATGGGCACGCGCGCGGTCGCGCTGTGGCTGCGGGAGTCGAAGCTCACGAAGTTCTACGGCCTGGGCATGGACTACGCCTGGGGCCACAACTCGATGGACGTGTTCCAGAACGAGGTGAAGAAGGCCGGGCGGCAGTTCCTCGGCGCGGTGTTCTCGCCCACCGGGACGAAGGATTTCTCGACCTACATCACCAAGATCCGCCAGTCCGGCGCCGATGCCTGCTACCTGGTCCTGGCCGGTGACGACAACAACGCCTTCTTGTCTCAAGCGAAACAATACCGCCTGAGCGACAAGGTGCAGCTGCTGACCGAGCTGGTGGATGAAATGAGCCTGAAGGCCGTGGGCGAGGCAGCGGTGGGGATGGTCGGCGGCAGCCGCTATACGCCCACGTACGACAGCCCGGAGAACAAGGCCTTCATCGCCGCGTGGCAGGCCGAGTACAACCGCCTGCCGATGATGTTCGAGGGCGACCAGTACCAGTCCTGCGTGGTGCTGCAGGCCGGCGTCGAGAAGGCCAACAGCTTCGACACCGCGAAGATCCGTTCGGCGCTGGAAGGGCTCAAGCTCACCAGCGTGAAGGGACCGCTGGAAATGCGGGCCTGCGACCACCAGGCGGCGGAGCAGGGCTTCGTGGTGAAGGTCGTGGAGAAGCCGGGCACCAAGGACCTTGTGCCCCAGGTCATCGCGACCTATCCGGCCGACAAGATCACGCCGCCCTGCAACAAGATGGAATACACCGACTGAGACGGAAGGCAGGTCGGTGGATTTCGTCGGGTTCCTGGTCACGCAATGCCTCAATGCGCTGTCGCAGGCGGCATTGCTGTTCTTCCTGGGCGTCGGGCTGACGCTGATCTTCGGCATCATGCGCATCGTGAACTTCGCGCATGGGACCTTCTATATGCTGGGCGGCTTCCTGGGGTTCACCGCCGCCCGGCTGACCGGCAGCTTCTGGGCCGGGCTGCTGGTCGGGCCGGTCGTCGCCGGCGCGATCGGCATGGCGTTCGAGACCGGGTTGCTCCGGCGGCTCTACCGCCGCGACGACAGCGCCTTCCTGATGGTCACGTTCGGCCTGACATTGGTTCTGGGTGAAATCATCCGCCTGCTGTGGGGCGTGGACGCGCTGCAGGTGCCGACGCCGGACGCGCTCAACGGCATCGTCTTCCTGTTCGACGAGCCGTTCCCGACCTATCGCATCTTCCTGATCGTCGCCGGCATCGTGATGGCGGTGGTGATCTGGCAGTTCCTGGAACGCACCCGGCTGGGCCTGCTGATCCGCGCGACCAGCCAGAACGCCGAGATGGTGCACGCGCTGGGCGTCGACGTGAACCGCGTGCGATCCGCGATCTTCGGCATCGGCTGCGGCCTGGCGGCGCTGGGGGGCGTGATGGCGGCGCCGCTGGTCACCGCGTCCCTGGCGATGGCGCCCAACGCGATCATCGACGCGTTCGTGATCGTGATCATCGGCGGGATGGGCAGCTTCCTGGGCTCGTTGATCGCGGCCGTCCTCGTCGCGTTCGTGGAGGTATTCGGCGACTATTACTTCCCCGATTTCGCCCTGGCTTCGATGTACCTGCTGATGCTGCTGGTGCTGGTCGTCCGGCCCGGCGGCCTGCTGGGCAAGGAAGCGTGACGATGTCGGCCGAACATTCCCTCGCGGCGGGCGTGGTCGACGTCGAGGCCCGGCCGCCTTCGACGGATCGGCGGGTGGTCGTCGCCTATGTCCTCGCCGCCGCGCTCTTGGCGCTCGCCCCCCTGGCGCTGCCGGTCTTCGCGATGACGCTGCTGACCGAGGCGTTGATCCTGGGCCTGCTGGCCATGAGCCTGGACCTGATGGTCGGCTATACGCGGCTGATCAGCTTCGGCCATGCCGCGGCCTATGGCATCGGCGCCTACACGGCCGGCGACATCCTGCTGCACACCAGCCTGCCGGTGCCGTTCGCGGTCCTGGCCGCCGCGGTGGTCGCCGGCGTCATCGCCATCGGCGTCGCCTGGGTCTGCACGCTGGCGCGCGGCGTGTCGTTCTCCATGCTGACGCTGGCCTTCGCCCAGCTTCTCTACGCGATCGCCTTCAAATGGACCGCGGTCACCGGCGCGTCCGACGGGCTGGCCGGCATCCCGCGCACCGGCGGACCGTTCGGGTTGACGCTGTTCGAGACGAAGGACGGGTTCTACTACCTCGTGCTGGCGTGCCTGGTCGGGGCCTTCGCGTTCTGCTGGTCGCTGGTCCGCTCGCCCTTCGGCGCGGTGCTGCGCGGCATCCGGGAGAACGAGGCGAAGACGCTGTCGCTGGGCTACAACACGCGTCGCTACAAGATCGCCGTCGTCGCCATTTCCTATGCGCTGGGCGGCCTGGCCGGCGCGCTCTATGCCCCGTTCGCGGGGTTCGCGAACACCGACCTGCTGTTCTGGCTGTTCTCGGGCCAGGTGCTGATCATGGTCATCGTGGGCGGGCAGGGGACGCTGATCGGGCCGATCCTGGGCGCGGCGTTCTTCCTGCTGGTGCAGCATATGCTGTCGCAATACACCGATTCCTGGGCGCTGTTCTTCGGCGCCATCTTCATCGCCTTCGTCATGTTCGCGCCGCAGGGGATCTGGGGCCTGTTGACCGGCCTCAGGAGGCGCGGCTGATGGCGCTGCTGGAGCTGGACGGCCTGACCAAGCGCTATGGCGGCATCACCGCCGTCAACGGCGTGACCATGCGCGTCGAGGCCGGTGAGGTGCGCGCCGTCATCGGCCCCAACGGCGCCGGCAAGACCAGTCTGTTCCACCTGATCACCGGCGTCGTCAGGCCGACCGCGGGCAGCATCCGGTTCGACGGGCGGGAGGTGGCGGGGGAAACCTCCTATCGCATCTGCAAGCTGGGCCTGTCGCGCACCTTCCAGCTCACCGCGCTGTTTCCCGAGATGTCGGCGCGGGAGAACGCAAGGCTCTCCGCCCAATCCCATCTTCCCCGCAGTTGGCAGCCCTGGGGCGGCCGCTCGGTCTTCGCCGAGGCGTCGCGGCGGGGCGACGAGGCACTGGAACGCCTCGGCCTGACGCATGTCGCGGGGCGTCCCGCGGGCCTGCTGTCGCACGGCGACCAGAGGCTGCTGGAGGTGGCGATGGCACTGGCCCAGCGGCCGCGCGCGCTGCTGCTGGACGAGCCGACGCAAGGCCTGTCGGTGGAGGAGACCCTGTCCGCCGTCGAAACGCTCGCGGGCCTGCTGACCGACGGCAGCCTGACGGTGCTGCTGGTCGAGCATGACATGGAGGTCGTGTTCCGCCTGGCGAAGAAGATCACCGTGCTGCACAGGGGCACCGTCATCGCCGACGGCGACCCCGAGTCCGTGAAGGCGAACGAAGAGGTGCAGGCGGCTTATCTGGGTGGGTACGCCTGATGCTGGCGATCGAGGGACTCAACACCCATTACGGCGCCAGCCACGTCCTGCACGGCGTCGACCTCGCGGTCCCGACCGGAAAGATCTGCGCGGTGCTTGGGCGCAACGGCGTGGGCAAGACGACGACGGTGCGCAGCATCATGGGGCTGGTCCCGCCGACGTCGGGCCGGGTGCTGCTGGACGGCCAGGACATCGCCGGCTGGCCGCCGCACAAGGTGGCCCGGGCCGGCGTCGCCTATGTCCCGGAAGGGCGGCTGATCTTTCCCGACCTGTCGGTGCTGGAGAACATCCGCGTCGGCGAGCGGACTCCGGCCAAGACCTGGACGCTCGAGCGCCTGCTGACGCTGTTCCCGTCGTTGCGCGAGCGGTCCGGTAATCGCGGCTGGCAGCTCTCGGGCGGCGAGCAGCAGATGCTGGCAATCGCGCGGGCGCTGGTCAGCGACCCCAGGGTGGTGCTGCTGGATGAGCCAAGCCAGGGCCTGGCGCCGTTGGTGGTGCGGGAACTGGCGGGGGTGATCAAGACGCTGTGCGCGGCGGGGGTCACGATCCTGCTGATCGAGCAGAACATGAAGCTGGCCGAGGCGGTGGCGGACGAACTGCACGTGATGGTGAAGGGCCGGATCGTCTACGCCGCGACCCCGGCGGTGTTCCGGTCCGAGGAAGAAACGATACGGTCGCGCTACCTCACGGTCTGAGGCCGGCGAGGGGCCAGGCTCGGCTTTCGGACCCGGTCCGGCCGAGGACCGTCATGGTCCACGGCCGGCCGGTCCGGTTCAGCCGACCCGCGTCAGGTGGGCGGTGTGCGGGTCCATGGTGAACTTGGCAACGATCGAACCGTTCGCCGTCGCCAGGCTGAAGCCGATCTGGCCGTCCGTCGTCGGGGCGGTGTCGATCACCTTCCAGGTGTGGTTGCCGTTCCACAACAGGAACGCCTCGGCGATCTTCTGCACGTCCGCGGCCGTCAGGTCGCGGTCCTTCTCGCGGAACACCAGCGCGAAGGCGCGCATGCCGTGGGCGGGCCCGCCTTCCATCCGGTGGTGCATCCAGTGCATCCACGGGTGCGGCGGCACGCCCATCGGACCGGCCGCATGGTCGGCCATGGGACCGGCGGCCGGCGGCGGGGCCGGTTGAGCGTACGACAAGACAGCACCCGTCGCGATGCCCCCGGCAAGAAAGGCAGCGACGGCGGTGAGGGCGGTGCGACGCATGATGAACCTCCATTCTTTGCGGTCACGACGCTTACATGGGCCGTTATGCCGGGCGCATCCGCTCGGATACGCGACGAATTGCAAGGAAATGCAACGGTCGTTCCGGTCCGCCGAGTCGGTCGCCTATGTTACATTTCATGGAGCAGACACCGCACATACTCGTCATCGACGACGATCGGGAAATTCGCGAATTGCTCGCGCGTTTCCTGGAAAAACAGCGGATCCGGGTGACCGCCGTGCGCGACGCGAAGGAAGCGCGCCGAGCCTGGATCAACGGGCATTATCAGCTGGTGGTGTTGGATTTGATGCTGCCGGGCGAATCAGGCCTCGATCTCGCGCGATGGCTGCGGACCCAATCCGAGGTCCCGATCGTGATGCTGACGGCGATGGGGGAGGAAACCGACCGCATCATCGGCCTGGAACTCGGCGCCGATGATTACGTTCCGAAACCCTTCAACCCCAGGGAGCTGCTGGCGCGCATCCGCGCGGTGCTGCGCCGGACCGGCGATCACAGCGAGACGCGGCACGATCCCTCGGTGCGCGGCTACCGGTTCAACGGCTGGACACTGGAGCCCGCCCGCCGCCGGCTGCTTAATCCCGAGGGGGTGGAGGTGGCGCTGACGGGCGGCGAGTTCGACCTGCTGCTGGCGCTGGTGGAACGGGCCAATCGCGTGCTGACCCGCGATATGTTGTTGGATTTGCTCAGAGGTCGGCAGGCCGGACCGTTCGATCGCGCAATCGATGTTGCCGTCTCCCGCCTTCGGCGTAAGCTGGAGGATGACGGACGAAATGCGCAATTGATAAAAACCGTCCGGGGAGGTGGCTACGTTCTGGCCGCGACCGTGGAGCGTGCATGAGATTTCGCATCTGGCCGAGGAGCCTCGCTGCCCGCACGGCGGTGATCCTTCTGCTCGGCCTGGCAGTCGTCCAGGGCCTGGGCCTGACCATCCATGCCTTCGACCGGCTCGACGTCCAGCGGCTGGCGCAGTCGCGTGACCTCGCGATCCGCGTCGTCAGCCTGTACCGCACCCTCGTCCTGACCGACCCCAGCCACCGGGCCACGGTCCTGGCCGAACTGCACCGCGGCCCGGACCTGAAAGCGATGCTGAGCGACGGACCGCCGGACGCCGACCTGCCGGAGATGCCGACGCCGGACCAGCGCCTGCTGCGCATCAACATGAACGTGCTGCCGCTGGGCGCGCCGCAACTGCGCTGGCGGGAACTGGTGATCTATGGTGGCCATCCCTGGCACACCGCCGTCATCGGCATGCATTTCCCGGATGGTGGCTGGCTGGACGTCACGGCGGAGCTGGAACCGCTGCGTCCCTGGCATTCCCCCACCTTCCTGGTGGCCTTCCTGCTGATGACCGCGGCGGCGGCGGCGCTGACCCTGTGGGCGGTGCGGCGCATGATGGCGCCCCTGCGCGTCCTGGCGAACGCCGCCGAGGTCTTGGGCCGCGACGTGAACGCTCCGCCGCTGCCCGAGGACGGCCCGTCCGAGATCGCCACCGCCGCCATTGCCTTCAACACCATGGCCGGCCGCATCCGCCGTTTCGTGCAGGACCGGACGGAGCTGCTGACCGCGATCGGCCACGACCTGCGCACGCCGATCACGCGCCTGAAGCTGCGCGCCGAGTTCGTGGAGGACGAAGAGCAGCGCACCAAGATCCTCGTCGACCTGGAGGAACTGGAGGCGATGGTGTCCGCGACGCTCGCCTTCGGCCGCGACGCGCGGGCGAGCGAGCCGGTGACCGCGCTGGACCTGGCGGAGCTGCTGCGCACCATCCTCGACGACGCCGCCGACGCGCGGCCGGACCTGCAGGACGTGCTGCTGTACGAAGGGCCGGCGCATCTGACGATCCAGGCGCGCTCCCTGTCGCTCAAGCGCGCGCTGGCGAACCTGGTGACCAATGCGGTGAACTATGGCGGCTCCGCGACGGTGCGGCTGAAGCCGCCGGTCAACCGGCTGGTGGAGGTGCAGGTCGAAGACAGCGGGCCGGGCATCCCGGCCGCCGAACTGGAGCGGGTGTTCGAGCCGTTCCATCGCGGCGAGCCCAGCCGGAACCGGGAGACCGGCGGGGTGGGGCTGGGGCTGGCGATCGCGCGCAACATCCTGCGGGCGCATGGCGGCGATATCACGCTGGCGAACCGGGCCGAGGGGGGCGCACGCGCGACCGTCACGCTGCCGATCTGATCGGACGCGTCACATCGCCTCCTTGATGCCCCTCCGGAGCAGCCAGGCGTTGACCGGGCAGGTGGTCAGGAAGCCAAGGACCATGGCGGCCTGCATCATCAGCCAATAGGTCCAGCGTGTCGGCTCCAGGCCCGGCAGCAGCCAGGCGGAGACGCCCATCCAGGCGAACATCCCGACCTCGTAAGCCAGCAGCGAGAGCGTGTCGGCGCGGACGGACTCGATCAGGCCGTCGCGGAACCCCAGCCCGCGCATCGGCACGATGGAGGCGTACTGGAACAGGATTCCGAGGAGATAGGCGAGAACGAAGGCCAGCAGGAATTTGCCGCCCAGCACCGTCCCGAACAGGGTGAAGCCGGTGGCGAAGGCGATCCAGTCGCCGATGAAGTCGCCGACGGCGCAGCCCGCGCCGCAATGGGACGCGCCCTTGAACACCGCCTGCCAGAAAGGGGGCCGCGAAGAGCGGTCACGCGACCGGGACGCCTCCCGCCCGCCGCTTGCCCGACCGAACCAGGCGTAGGCCATCAGGCCGACCGGCCCCCAGTAGAGCATCGTCACCGGCCATACGATGTCCATGATGAGCATCGGCTGGCGGCGGCCGATCAGGCCGATATCGATGGCCACCGCCAAGGCGGCGGCGATCGAAGCGGGGACATAGACCGCGCTGAGCGTCTGAAGCCAGTCGGGGGGCATGACGGTGGCGTCCAACTCCGGATTTATCCGGCGTCAATGCGGCCGTCCGGGCCATGGTTCGCGAGGCGCCTGTCACGCCTGCGCGCGGGGGCATGGCGTCGGCGCCGTTTTCTTGCGATGACGCCGCGAACCCATTGCGGCAACCCATTGCGCGAACCCGTTGAAGGCAGTCCCGATGCAGCTCTCCGCCGATGACGTCAGCGTCCTCACCGCGATCCTGGCCCAGGCCGCGCAGACCGAGATCCTGCCGCGCTTCAAATCGCTGCAGGACGGCGACGTGCGGATGAAGACGTCGGTCTTCGACCCGGTGACGGAGGCGGACGAAGCGGCGGAACGGGCCATTTCGGCCGCCATCCGGTCGCGCTGGCCGGGCGCGCTGATCGTCGGCGAGGAAGCGACGGCCGCCGACCCTTCGCTGCTGACGCAACTGGCAGATGCGGAGCTGGCGTTCGTGGTCGACCCGATCGACGGCACCCGCAACTTCGTGGCCGGCCTGCCGCTGTTCGGTGTGATGGCGGCGGCGATCGTCCGGGGGACGATCGTGGCGGGCATCATCCACGATCCGATCTGCGGCGACACCGCGCACGCGCTCAAAGGGCAGGGCGCATGGATGTCCCGGCCCGGACAGGACCCGAGGCGCCTGCATGTCGCCCAGCCGGCCCCGGTCTCCCGCATGGAGGCGTTCGCCGGCACGAACTACCTGCCCGAACCGCTGCGCGCGCGGGTGCTGACCAACCTGCCGAAGCTGGGGTCGTTCAACTGGCTGCGCTGCTCCGCGCACGAGTACCGCACCGCCTCGGCCGGGTTCTGCCACGTGCTGCTCTATAACCGCCTGATGCCGTGGGACCATGCGCCCGGCTGGCTGATCCACCAGGAAGCCGGGGGCTACAGCGCGCATTTCGACGGGTCCGCCTATGTCCCGGCCCACACCAGCGGCGGGCTGATCTGTGCGCCGGACGCGGCAAGCTGGCAGGCGGTGCGGGACGCGTTGATCGGCTGAACCGGGACGGCTGGCGTCAGCGCAGGCCACCGGCCGGCTGCGTGGCGGGTTCAGCATCCGCGCCCCCGCAGCCGGCAGCCGGGCCCCGTTGACGGCCGACTCTTGGAAGCGTCGTTGCGGCGTGCGATCTACGAGCATGCGCAGTCGACTCGGCCTGAATGGCCTCAACTTCCTGACCGCCGCCATCCAGGCGGGATTCGGGCCGTTCATCGCCGTCTGGCTGACCCAGAACGGCTGGAGCCTGGAGTCGATCGGCTTCGCGCTCAGCCTGGGCACCTTCGCGCAGGTCATCGCGCAGGTGCCGGGCGGCTGGCTGGTCGACCACATCCACCTCAAGCGTTACGCGACGGGCGGGGCGCTGATCGGCCTCGGCGTGGCCGCGCTGATGCTGGTGACGACGCCCTCGCACGCCACGGTGTGGGGGTCGCAGATCCTGCACGCGGTGGCGAGCGCGGTCATGACCCCGGCGCTGGCGGCGCTGACGCTCAAACTGTGCGGACATGGCAGCTTCGGCAACCGGCTGGGGGTGAACGCGCGCTACGCCTCGCTGGGGGCGGCGGGGTCGGCCGCGCTGCTGGGCGCCGCCGCGTCGGTGACGTCCGATCGGTCGGTGTTCCTGCTGACCGCCGTGCTGGTGATCCCGGCGCTCTGCACGCTGCTGCTGATCCGGCCCAGCGACATGGTGGAGGCGGAGGAGCAGGACCACTCGGCCCTGCTGCATCCAACGGAACGCGAGCGTCCCGCCTGGTGCATCTTCCGGATCCCGGCCTTGCATGTCTTCGCGGTGGCGGCGGTGCTGTTCCAGCTCGCGAATGCCGGCCTGCTGCCGGCGGCCCTGAACATCCTGACGCGACGCGGCGAGGGACAGGGGTTCGTCGTGTCGGCCTGCATCATCCTGCCGCAGATGGTGGTGGCGGCCCTGTCGCCCTGGGCCGGGACGCTGGCCGAACGGATCGGACGACGGCCGATCCTGCTGATCGGGTTCGCGGCGGTGCCGCTGCGCGCGCTGCTGTTCGCCACGCTGCCCGGCGCCGTGCCGGTCATCGTCATCGAAACGCTGGACGGCGTCAGCGCCACGGTGTTCGGGATGATGCTGCCGCTGATCGCCGCCGACGTGACCAAGGACAACGGGTACCTGAACCTCGCGATCGGATCGCTGGGCCTCGCCGCCAGCCTGGGGGCGACGTTCAGCCCCACCCTGGCAGGGGTGGTGGCGAATCATTTCGGCGATCCGGCCGCATTCCTGTGCCTTGGCACGGCCGGTCTCGCCGGGGTGGTGGTGCTGGCCTTTGCGATGCCGGAAACCCGCCCGGAGCGGAGCCGGGATGTCAGCGAAGCAACGCTGGCGGCCTGACCGGCTCTTGCGCTCGCCGCCATGGCGTTGCCTGATGCCCGCGACGCGTAGCGGCATGTCATCGGGAGGAAACCATGGACCAGGCCGAAGCCAAGCATCTGTTCGAACCGACGGGCGACTTCCAGTGCCTGCACGAGTTCATCCCGGCCGCCCGAGCGAAACTATCCGATCATATCTGGGGCTACCTGGTCGGGGCGACGGAGACCGAGACGACGCTGCGGCGCAATCGCCTGGCGATCGATTCGCTGGCCCTGCGGCCCAGGGTCTGCGTCGACGTCTCCAAGGTCGATCTCGGCACGACGCTGTTCGGACGCAAGCTGCGGATGCCGGTGATCCTGGCGCCGGTCGGTTCGCTGGAGTCGTTCCATCCCGGCGGCGCGGCGACGGCCGGGCGGGCGGCCTCGGCATTCGGGGTGCCGATCATGGTGTCCTCGGTGACCCATCCGGGACTGGAGGAAGCCGCGGCGGCCGCGCCGGGGCCGAAGATCTTCCAGCTCTATGTCCGGGGCGACAAAGCCTGGGTCGACGACGTGGTGAAGCGTGCGGTCGATGCCGGGTACGACGCGTTCGCCATCACCGTCGACACCGCCGCCTATTCCCGCCGCGAGCGCGACATCGCCGGACGGTTCGTCAAGCCGTGGCGGTCATCGGCCACGGGGCATGAGTTCCAGGCCGGGTTCACCTGGGACAACGTCAAGCACTTCAAGGACAAGCATTCGATCCCGCTGATCCTGAAAGGCATCGGCACCGCCGAGGACGCGGCGCTGTGCTGCGAGCACGGGGTTGACGGTGTCTATGTCTCCAACCACGGCGGGCGGCAGCTTGACCACGGACGGGGATCGATGGACATCCTGCCGGAAGTGATGGCCGCGGTGCGCGGGCGGGCGAAGGTGATCGTCGACGGCAGCATCTGCCGCGGCACCGATATCGTGAAGGCGGTCGCGCTGGGCGCGGACGCGGTGGCGATGGGGCGGATGTATTGCTACGCGCTGGCCGCCGACGGGGACGCGGGCGTGCTGAAGATGCTGGAACTTCTCGAGCACGAGTTCGGCGTCGCCATGGCGCTCGCCGGCGCTCGGGCGCTCAAGGAACTGCATCCGGGCTTCGTCTTCCGGGGCGCGCCGATGGTCGCCGATCCGCATCAGCACAGCGCCTTCCCGTTGCTGCAGGCGACGCCGGAGTATCGCGGCTGACCGGATCCGCCGATCCTGGGAGCTTGATGGAACGCGGAGGACGGACGCGGCGTTGAGGGCCTGAACTTGCCTTTGACCGAGGGGCCTCATGCCAGGACCGTCTTCCCGCAAGCCTGCCGGCAATCCGCTGGTGGATGATCCCGAGCGCGAGCAGCGCGTGCGGGAGCGCGCCTATCACCTCTGGGAAGCCGAGGGGAAGCCGCATGGCCGCGATGTCGAGTTCTGGGAACGCGCCAGGGAGTTGGTCGCGATCGAGGAGAGCGCGACGGCCGGACGGCTGCCGAATCCGGCGACCCGGCCGGAAGCCGGGGTCGAGGACGCGTCGATCCAGGAAAACCTGGGGGAATTCCCGGATCGGTTCACGGATCAGGGTGATGTGCGGCCGACGCCGGCGCCGAAACGGAAGGCTCGGGCACGGACGAAGAAGGCGGGGTAGGGCGAGGTGGCCGGGGTTGGGGACGGGCGCGCACAGGCCGAACCGGCTTCAGTCCCTGTCCGCCCAGTTGGGCTTGGTCGACGGAAATGCTTGCTGCTGCAACCATGCGTCGATCAATTCGGCGATCTCCCCGTTGTTGCGTTCCATCATCAGCATGTGGGAATTGCCTCGGATGCCGCGCTGCGGCAGGTCGATCACCTCCACCCGCGCGCCGAGAGCCCGAGCGCGGCCGAACCATGAGTCGGTACGGGATCGTATCGTCGGCCAGCGGGCGTCGCGTTCCAGGTGGTCGCCATACAATGCCAGCACGGGAATCCCGGCCAGCGCGGCGCCATCGGTGATGCCGCCTTGGGCGGGCTCCACGGCCACAATGCCAAGCACCTTGTCCGGCCGTCTCTCGGCGGCGCGAAAGGC
>NZ_DASZTJ010000183.1:0-21975 GCF_035548235.1 Rhodopila sp. | reverse complement strand
GGCCTGGAATTGTCTGATGCAGATCAGTAATTTGCGCAGTGTCGCGGACTTCGCATCCACGATTGCCGACAGGTGCTGGCATGAATGGTGGAAAGACAGCGCGATATCGCTGTCGCAGTATCGTTCTGGTATCAGAAAAATGACCGCGGAACGTGGCATCCCAATGGCCTTAGTCGCACACCGGGAAGAGCAATACCTGGGCTCCGTCCTGTTGATCGATAACGACTTGGACATCCGTCCACAGTATTCACCATGGATCGCGGCGTTGTGGGTCGAGCCTGGCTCCAGACGCCAAGGAATTGCGGGTAAGCTGATCCAAGCAGCGCGGACAGAAGCCAAGAGCTTAGGGCACCAAGTCTGCTACCTTTGCGCGACGGAAACAAACTCGCCCTACTACATGACCCGCGGCTTCCGTTTGATCGAACTTGACGTGGTTGGTCTAAACATTTTCGTTATATAATCAATATAAATATCCTGCCCGCTCTCTCTTTCCGCGCCCGACGATCGCCCTACGGTCGCACCTTCACCTTCTGCGCGAGGTCGATCTCATTCAACTGGATCGGCTCCGCCTTCAGCATCCCGTCGATATAAGTCCGGATCCCCTGTTGGACCCTGGCCTGCCGCAACGCCTGGATGATCTGCGGCCGCACGTCATCCAACGGGGCCGGGGCAGCCGGCTTGATCCCCAGCACGCGGACGACGTGGAACCCATCCGGCAAGCGGAGCACTTCGGTGGTTCCGTTCTCGTTCAGATTCGCGACGGCAGCGCGGACCTGCGGCAGCAGCGTGTCCTCACGCACCCAACCGGCATCGCCGCCCTTTTCCGCCGTCGCCACGTCCTGGGAGTTTTTCTTCGCCAGCGCCGCGAAATCCGCCTTCGGCCTCAGCGCCTGAGCCCGCAGATCGGCCGCCTTGCGACGCGCCGCCTCCGCCACATCCGGCTTGGCGTCCGGCGGAACGAGGATGACGATCTGCGTCAGGTGATACTGGCGCGGCACCATGAAGCGCGCCTTGTTTACCTCATAGGTCTGGGTGACGGCCGAATCCGGCGGGAAATTCGGGTCCGGCGGCACCAGCGACGCGGCATAGGTCTGCAGGATGACCGCGTCCTTGGCTTCCTTGATGCGCTCGACGATGTCGGGCTTCTTGTCCCAGCCCTTCGCCTCGGCTTCCGCCAGCAGCGAGCGATCCACCAGCTTGTCGTGCACGAAGGCGGCCAGCGCCGATGGGGATGCCTCGGCCCTTGCCCGCGTCGCCGGATCGGCATGATCCAGCATCGCCCGCACATCGGCCACCGTCAGGGTCAGATCGCCACGCCGCGCGACGACATCGCCGGACGCGGCACTCGCGGAAGCGCCTGAAGAGGACGCTCCCGTCGCTGGCGGTTCGGACGCGGCCACCAGGCACAGAAGCCCCAGCGGGGCCAGACAGGCGGGGATACGGCGATACATGGCGGGGCCTCCTGCACTCCGGAATGAGGGCAGCAGCACGACCGTTCAGCCTCGCCCCGGCTTGTCCAAACCATCAGTCGGCCGATTTTTCAACCCATTGCCGACCGCGCCGCCGTCGCCTGCACACGTCATCGGCGCGCGGTTGACGGATCAGGCAATCTCGCCATGCTGCGTCCATCGACACGCGGGAGGATTTGAAATGGGTGAGACGATCCAGTTGAAGGCAGCGGATGGGTTCAGCTTCTCGGCCTACGTCGCCGGGCCCAAGGACGCGACCAAGGGCATCGTGGTGATCCAGGAGATTTTCGGCGTCAACCACCACATCCGCGACATGGCGGACCGTTTCGCCGCCGCCGGCTACGCCGTCGTCGCCCCAGCCCTGTTCGACCGCGTCGAGAAAGGCGTCGAGCTCGGCTACACCCAGGACGACATCGGCAAGGGCCGCGACTTCCGCATGAAGCTGTCCGACCCTCAAGTGATGCTGGACGTCGAGGCCGCCGCCGGTCACCTGTCCGGCAAGAAGCTGGGCATCGTCGGATACTGCTTCGGCGGCACCGTGGCCTGGTGGGGCGCGACCCGGACGACGAAGTTCGCCGCGTCCTCCTGCTGGTACGGCGGCGGCATCCCAGGCACCAAGGACGAAAAGCCGAACTGCCCTGTGCAGATGCATTTCGGCGAAAAGGACGCATCCATCCCGATGTCGGACGTCGACGCGGTGCGGGCAGCACAGCCGAAGGCGGAAGTCTACGTCTACATGGGCGCGCAGCACGGTTTCGGCTGCGACGAACGCGGCAGCTTCAGCAAGCCGGATTATGAGCTGGCGCAGAAGCGGACGCTGGAGTTCTTCGCCAAGCACATCGGATAACGCTACCCTGTGGAGGAGCGGTTCCTGCGTGGAACCGCTCCGTCTCCGCGCGATCGGTTTCCGTTCCTGACCGTGCCGCATGGGGTTCTCGCCGAGCGGCCGTGTTTCCCCTGTTCCCGGCGGTCCGATCCGCGCTATGTCGCGCTGATTTTCGCCAAGGAACCGACACGTGCCCATAAAGCCTTTGACCGAGGGTCAACGCGCCTACGAAGCCAAACGCGCCGCCAAAGCCGGCATGAGCCTGGAGAAATGGCTCGACCTGAAGGAAAAGGACGCCGCGGCCGAGGCCAAGGCGAAAGCCAAGGCACAGGAGAAGGCCCGCGAAGCCGCCAAGCCGGCCAAGCCGCCCGGCTTCTTCTCCCGCCTGCTTGAGCGTGCGAACCGGCCGTTTGGGTCCTGACCTCGCCGCCCACGCCGACTGGAGCATCGATCCGCGGAAACGCTGGATCACCATTGCCCTGCGGGCCGAGACAGGCTGGCGGCTGACGGCGCCTCGGCCCGTTGGCGACCCTGGCGACCTTCCGCGGCGGCTGCTGGCGATGGCGGATGGCGGCGCCGTCGCGCTGGGCGCCGACCTGCCCATCGGATTGCCGCGCGCCTATGCGGCCGTCAGGCCGGAAGCCGATTTCCTGGCGTTCCTGCGCGGAGTCGCCGCCATGCCCGATTTCTTCCGTGTCTGCGCCACGCTGGAAGAAATCCGTTCGGACCGTCCATTCTACCCGGCGCGCGGCATCGCCGGCATGACGCGGCTGTCGCACGCCCTGGCCTTGGGATTGGGGGACGCGTCGGGACTCAATCGCGCCTGCGACAAGGCCACACTGGAACGGCCGGCAGGGGCGCCGGTGTTCTGGACGCTGGGCGCGAACCAATCGGGAAAAGCGGCGATCTCGGCCTGGCAGACGCTCATCCTGCCGGCCCTGCCGACCGGTATCCTCCGGCTCTGGCCGTTCGAGGGATCCTTGCTGTCGCTGCTGGCGCCCGGAACCGTGGCGCTGGCGGAGACCTATCCCGCCGAGGCGCTGCGGCACCTGGGCATCCGCCTGCGCGGCAGCAAGCGGCGCCAGTCGGACCGCATCGCGACGGCCGAGGCGCTGGAAGCGGCGATGGGCCGGTTGGCGGCGGAACCCGATGCCGCGATGCGCCAGGCGATCCGGGACGGCTTCGGTGCCGACGCTTCGGGTGAGGACCGGTTCGACAGCGTCCTGGGCGTGCTGGCAGTGCTGAACGTCCTGGCGGGCAACCGGCCGGACACCGCACCGGCCGATCCGTGGATCCAGCGGTGGGAAGGCTGGGTCCTGGGTCAGACGTCGCTGCCGAAGGTGCCGACGGCCTGACGATTGGCGCGCCGCACTATCGCGCCGGCAAATCCCCTGGCCTCAGCCCTTCCGGTCCAGTCGACGAACCCCGTCCGGCATGGCGACCAGGGCGGTGGTCGCCATGCCGATGAACAGCCCGGTCTCAACCACGCCGACCGTCGCCGACAGCCTTGCCTCCAGCGCGGCCGGATCGGCGATCGGGCCGAAATGGCAATCCAGGATCAGGTTCCCCCCATCCGTGCGGAACGGGGCGTCACCCGCCTGACGCATCGCCGGCCGCGCGCCCAGGGCTGCCAGCCGTTCCGCCGTGGTCTGCCAGCCGAACGACACGACTTCCACCGGCACCGGGACCGTCCCTCCCAGGCCCGGCACCAGCTTCGGCGCATCGGCGATGATCACCAGCCGGGTACTGGCCGACGCAACGATCTTCTCCCGCAGCAGAGCGCCGCCCAGGCCCTTGATCAGGTCCAGCGTGCCCTCGGCGATCTCGTCGGCACCGTCGATCGTCAGGTCCACACGGGTATGGTGAGCGAAGTCGGTCAGGATGATCCCGCCATCCGCCGCCTGCTTCGCGCTGCGTTCGCTGGTCGGGATGCCGACGATCTTCAGCCCGTCGCGCACCCGCGCGATCAGCCCGTCGATGGCGAAGGCCGCCGTCGAGCCGGTGCCCAGCCCGACGACCATACCGTCCTCCACCATCGCCACCGCCGCCAGCGCGGCCTGCTTCTTATGAGCGTCCCGGTCAGACATCGCGCACCGCCTTCAGCACCCGCAGCCAATTGCCGGAGCAGACCTTCTCAACCTCCTCCGCCGCCAGCCCGCGATCCCGCAATGCTGCCTCCAGCAGAGGATGGCGCGAGAAATTCGGCATCTCGGTCGCCGCCACGCCGGCTGGCAGGTCGGAACCGATGCCCACGTGGTCGATCCCCAGCGCGTCGATCATGCGGAACATGTGCCGGATCATGCCGGGCAGCTTCTCTTCCCTCAGCACCGAGATCCAGGCGCCGACCACGCCGCCGGACTCGACGACCATCCGGGCGTAGTCGGGGCTGACGAAGCGGGGATGGTCCCCCTGCGGCGCCCCCGGTTCCTTCAGGTTGGCATGGGTGCAGAGGAACGGCTTGGTGGCCACCTCGGCCACGCCCTTGACGGTATCCTCGGAGCAATGGGCAACGTCCAGGATCACGCCGATCCGGTTCATCCGCCGCACGACCTCGGCGCCGAAGACGGTCAGGCCGCCATGCACCGGCGGCGCGGTCTGAATGTCGCCCGTCTCGTTCACGAGGTAATGCGTGAGCTGAATGGAGCGCACGCCGCGTGCCTCCATCGCATCCAGCCGGTCGAGATCGCCTTCCAGGAAGTCGCAGCCCTCGATCGCCAGCACCAGGGCGGGGTCGTCTTCGCGGAAATCCTCCGGCTCCCTGGCGATGCGGATGCCGGCGTTCTCGAAGCTGGTGAGGTAGCCTTCGACGGCTTCCAGGCATTCGCCGGGATTGGGGTCGCGGAACTTCTCCAGCCGGCCGGTGACCTTGTCGCGGCGGATCATCGGGATGTCCCCGATCGCGGATACGACGGCCGCCGCAACGCCCGCCGGCGCCATGGTCGCGATGACCGAGCGGTCGACGTCGCCGGTGCGCCGTGGGCGGCCGGCATGGGTATGCATGTCGATGATCATGCGGGAACCTCTACACTGATCCGCGCCGGATCGTCAGCCGGGGGAACAGGTTGACCTTGCACCTTGCGGTCCGCTTGCGCATGTTAGCGGGCGGTATGGAGCAACGGAACAGGTGATGGACGGGGGAGCGGACACACGGCGGATCACGATCCACGCGCCCGAGGATTTCGCGGGCATGCGCGCCGCCGGAAAGCTGGCGGCGGAAACGCTGGACATGATCATTCCGCACGTGAAGCCGGGCGTGTCGACCGGCACGCTGGACAGGCTCTGCCATGACTTCATCGTCGCCCACGGCGCCGTGCCGGCGCCGTTGAACTATCGCGGCTATCCGAAGTCGATCTGCACCTCCATCAACCATGTCGTCTGCCATGGCATCCCCGGCGAGCGGAAGCTTGAGAACGGCGATATCCTGAACATCGACGTGACGGTGATCCTGAACGGCTGGCACGGGGATTCCTCGCGCATGTATGTCGCCGGCACGCCGTCGACCCGCGCGCGCAACCTGATCGACGTGACCTATGAGGCGCTGATGCGCGGCGTGCGCGCCGTGAAGCCCGGCGCCACGCTGGGGGATATCGGCCACACGATCCAGGCTTTCGTCGAAAGCAACCGCTTCAGCGTCGTGCGCGACTTCTGCGGCCACGGCATCGGCCGCCGGTTCCACGAACCGCCGAACGTGCTGCATTTCGGCCGCCCCGGCGAAGGTCCGGTGCTGCGTCCCGGCATGTTCTTCACGATCGAGCCGATGGTGAACGCCGGGCGGCCGGAGGTGAAGGTGCTGGATGACGGCTGGACCGCCGTGACCCGAGACCGCAGCCTATCGGCGCAGTTCGAGCACATGATCGGCGTGACCGAGACCGGGTGCGAAATCTTCACCCTGTCGCCCACCGGGATGGACAAGCCGCCGATCGGATGATCCGCCGACGCCGTTAGCGGATTGGCAAGGATTCCCGCTTAGCCTCCGCTGCCTGATGCCCCGGTCCCGCAAGCCGCCCGAGTTGGCCGATGCGCCTCTGTTCGCGTTCCCCTCACCGGCCCCGGACGTAGTGTCCTTCGCCGGCAGCGAGGGGCATCGCGGCCGCTTGCGCCAGCGCTTACTGACGGCCGGCCCCGATGCGCTGGCGGATCACGAGATGCTGGAGATGGTGCTGTTCATCGCCCTGCCCCGCCGCGACACCAAGCCGATCGCCCGCGCTCTGTTGTCCCGCTTTGGCTCGTTTAGCGCCGCGGTCGGCGCGCCAGTGCCGGAACTGCTGAGGATCGAGGGATTGGGCGAGGCAGGCGCGGCCGCGATCAAGCTGGTACAGGCGGCAGCGCAACGACTGCTGAAGCACAAGGCCGGGGAACGGCCGGTGCTGTCGTCATGGGATCGGATCTTCGATTACCTGCAGGCCGTGATGATGCATGAGCGGGTCGAGCAGTTCCGTGTCCTGTTCCTCGACAACCGCCATCGCCTGATCGCGGACGAGGTGCAGGGCCGTGGCACGATCGACCGCGCGCCCGCCTATCCGCGGGAGGTGGTGAAGCGCTGCCTGGAACTGAACGCCGCCAGTATCGTCCTGGCACACAACCATCCCAGCGGCCAAACGACGCCGTCGCGGGACGACATCACGACAACCCGGGAGATTGCCGCCGCAGCCGCGGCGCTGGGGATCAACCTGCTGGATCACATCGTGGTGGGCCAGGGGAAGTGCCTCAGCTTCCGTCAGGAACGGCTGATGTAGCGTTTGGTCCGCGAAATCACTCCGCGTATTCGACCCCCCACCGGTCCGCGCCGGCCGCCGGCGGTTCGCACCATACCGGGACGGCGTTCCGCGTCCGCACGTTCGGCTCATGCCCCATCACCGCGCGCAGGGCGCGGAACAGCGCGCCGTGCGCCACCACCAGCACCGGTCCCGGCCTGACGATGCTGCGATTGACCGCCGCGACGGCTCGGCGTTTCAGATCCCCAAAGCTCTCGGCCCCTTCCGGCGTCAGCTTTTCCTCAACCCAGGCCGTGAACCACTCGGTCATGGGCTTGCCTTCCATGACGCCGTAGGCGCATTCTCGCAGGTCCGGGTCGATCTCCACCGGCAGGCCGATCTCGGCCCCGGTGATCTCGGCCGTGATCTTGGCCCGGCTCAGCGGTGAGGCGACGATCGACTTGATCCCCTTGCCGCGCAGCAGCAGCGCCGCTGATTTCGCCTGGGCGAGCCCGGTCTGGTTCAACGGGATGTCGACATTGCCCTGCGACAGGTTCTGCGCGTTCCAGTCTGTCTCGCCATGACGGAGGAACCAGAACGAGATGGGGGTCAGCGTCGTCGCGGGCGAAACGATCATCGGCAGCACCTGTCCATACGGTTGAGCAGCAAACCGGAGCGGCTCAGGCCAGCCCTTCCTGTTTCAGCACCCGCTGCACCGCCGGACGCGCCATCATCCGCTCCAGATGGGCGGCGCAGTTCGGCGGCAGCGCCATGTTGACCCGCTTGCTCCAGAACTCGACGTAGAAGACGGCGGCGTCGGCGATCGAGAACTTGCCGACCGCGTAATCCTTGCCGGCCAGCGCTTTGTCGATCGTGCTGAAGCCCTTTTCGGCCAATTCCCGGCCGCGGGCCTTCACCGCGTCTTCCTCGGCAGGGTTGGACGAGAAGTTGGTCGGCCGGAATTGCCGTGCGAACCCCTGCATGTGGATCGTGGCGACGGCGTAATCGGTCATCTCCAACGCCTGGGCCTGCAGGTCGATATCGTCCGGCAACAGGTTCGCATAGGGGTTGGTGCGGGCAAGGTAATAGGCGATGGCCGGAAACTCGGTCAGCACGGCCCCGTCGTCGCGCACCAGGGTCGGGACCTTGGATTTCGGGTTAACGGCGACGAAGCCAGGTTTGTACTGCTCGCCTTCGCGCAGGTTGACGGCTTGGGCCTCATAGGGTTTGCCGATCTCCTCCAGTAACACATGGATGCCGATCGAACACGCGCCGGGTGCGTAATAGAGCTTCATGGGTCGGTCTCCCCTGGTTTGGCTTGGAACGTCTATAGCAGGCAGGGTCCGGGGTGCGAAGGCAGGGGGCACGATCCATGGCCCGCGACGGTCGCGCGGCGTGGATCGTGGGTCTCCGTCATGGCCCGGGCCATCCTGCGCCGGTGGAGGAAGACGGCCCGGCCAAGCCGGGCCGCGACATGATGCCGGATCATGACATGATCATGAATCCAGGACCGTAAGCGACGGCGCCCTATCCCCCCACCAGCGCCCGCAGGTCGGCCTCGGGTCGAGCGCCGTAGTGGGAGATGATTTCGGCCGCGGCGACGGAGGCGATGCGGCCGCATTCGGCGAGCGACTTCCCCTGCGTCAAACCCGCCAGGAAGCCGGCGGCGTAGGCGTCGCCTGCCCCCGTCGTATCGACGACCTTCGTCGGCTGTGCCGGGACCGGGACCGTCTCGCCGCCACGCAGGACCAGGCTGCCGGCCTCGCTGCGGGTCAGCGCCGCCAGGGCAACGTCCTTGCGGGCAAGTTCGGCCGCTTCGTCGAACGTGTTGGTCTCGTACAGCGCAGTGATCTCGGCCTCGTTGGCGAACAGGACGTCGACATGCCCGTGGACCAGCTTGCGGAACGCGTCGCGGTGGCGGTTGACGCAGAACGCGTCCGACAGGGACAGCGCAACCTGCCGGCCGGCGGCGTGCGCGGCGTCGGCGGCCTTGTAGAACGCCGCCTGCGCGGCCGGAGGGTCGAACAGGTAGCCCTCCAGGTACGTCACCGCCGCCTGCGCGACCAAGGCCGGCTGCACGTCCGACGCATCCAGGGACACGCAGGCCCCCAAGAACGTGTTCATCGTCCGCTGCCCGTCCGGTGTCACCAGGATCAGGCAGCGCGCGGTCGGCGCCCCGCCCACCAGCGGCGGCGTATGGAAATTGACGCCGACCGCCGTGATGTCGTGGCGGAACACCGTCCCCAACTGATCGTCCGCCACCTTGCCGATATACGCCACCCGGCTGCCCAATCCCGCCGCCACGGCGCAGGTGTTGGCCGCCGAACCGCCCGAGGACTCCTTGGCCGGCGGCATCGCCGCATACAGCAAGTCGGCCTGCGCGGCGTCGATCAGCGTCATCGAGCCTTTGTGCATGTCATGGCGCGAGAGGAACGGGTCATCGGTCGCTGCCACCACGTCGACGATGGCGTTCCCGATGCCCAAGATGTCGTACAGGATTTCCGTCATGACCTACCTTTTCGGCGGGTGCGCCCGGACCGCCGCCTCATTGACCTCAACGCCCCAGCCGGGGCCGGAGGGGATAATCAGTTCGCCGTTTTCTATCACCGGGACGTTGGTGAAAAGCTCATCCCGGTGCGCGGCGCTGTCGATGTCGATCTCCATGACGCGGAAATTCGGCACGACGGCGCAGAAATGCGCGGAAACGGCGGAGCACAGATGGCCGTAATAGTTGTGCGGGGCGACGTTGACCTCATACGCCTCGGCCATGGCGGCGATCTTCACCGATTCGAGGAACCCATTCCAGATCACGTCGATGATCGCGACATCGGTTGAGTACGCGTCCAGGAACGGCCTGAACGCGCGGCGGCCGCAAACGGATTCAAGGGAGGCGATCGGGCACGGCGCGTGGCGGCGGATATAGGCCAGGGAGCCAGGGTCCCAGGTGTCGATCTCCAGCCAGGTCAGGTCGTAAGGCTCGACGGCGCGGGCGATCGCCAGGTTCCCCTCGGTCTTGAAGTGGTAGTTGATGTCGAGGTGCAGGTTCATCTCCGGCCCCGCCCCGTCACGGAATGCCTGCAACTGCCGTTGCAGCGACTTGATCATGCCGCGGTCGGCGTTCAGTTCGGGATAGCCGGGCGTGCGGCCGAAACCGGGCTGGAAATTGGTCAGCTTCTCGCCGTCCCAGGGCAGGATGTTGGTCTTCAGGCCCTTGAAGCCCTTCCGCTTCACCTCGGCGCCCAGCGCGGCGATGTCGTCGAAGTTGCGCAGCGGAGCGGAGCCGACCAAGGCATGGTTGCGCACGCGATAGCTCCCGCAATGCGACCAGTAGACCGGGACGCGGGTCCGCACGGGACCGCCGAACAGCTCATACACCGGCACGCCCAGCGCCTTGGCCTTGATGTCAAGCAGCGCGTTCTCGATCGCCGCAATGGCGCGCTGGTTGACGCCGGCGGGCGCCTGGATCTGCCGCTGCCACAGCGTCGAGGCGATCGTCTGCGTCGGCCTGGGATCGGCGCCGATCAACGGTTCGGCCATGCCGTGGATGATGGCGGTCAGGCCCTTGGACCCGTCGGCCTCGGTGTATTCCGACCAGCCGACAAGGCCGTCATCGGTCGTGATCTTGAGGAAAGAGAAGGTGCGCCAACCGGCGTCGGCGTGCAGGTCCTCGATGCGGGCGATCTTCATGATGCGGTTTCCCCCCTTTGTTTGATGATCGAGAATAAGCCCGTTTCGGCTCTTGTGTCGCGGCGCGGCAGAACTGTTGGAACATTGCCATCGCCGCCCCGCCGCATCGAAAGTGTGGGCGGCGACGCGGACCGCATCAAGGTCCGGCTAGACCATGTCGATACATATGTAGGTTGTCCGATGGGCTACGTCCCCGCACCCGCCGGCGTGGCACCAGGTTCCAGCAGCGTCTCCCCATAGGCCAGGATCGCGTCGCTCAGTTGCCGCGCGGGCGCGCGCAGCGAGCGGCCGGCGGATCGCAGGACGAACTCCACCTCTCCCAGATCGGGCAGCGTGTCGTCGTCCAACTCGTCCAACCCCTGCGGGATCAGCCCGCGCGCCAGGACCAGCACGCCCAGCCCAGACAGCGCAGCAGCGCGCAGGCCCGTCAGGCTGCTGCTGGTGCAGGCGATGCGCCATGTCCCGCGCGTCTGCTCCAGCACCCGCAGCACCTGCTCCCGCGTAATGCTGGGCGGCGGATAGAGGATCAGCGGGATCGGCTCCTTCGGATCGATCCGCGTGCCGGGCGCGCCGACCCAGACCAGGCGGTCGCGCCAGACCAGCCGCCCCCTGTCGTCGCCGTCCGGCCGCTTGGCCAGCACGAGGTCCAGTTCCCCGTCGTCCAACCGAGCGTTGAGCCAACCGCTGAGGCCGACTGTGAGTTCCAGGTCCACCAGCGGATGGCCGCGCGTGAAGTCGCGCAACACTTCGGGCAAGCGCGACACCACGAAGTCCTCCGACGCCCCGAACCGCAGCCGCGCCCTGCCCCGCGCACCACGGAAATAGGATTCCGCGCGGGCGTTGGCGTCCAGGATCGCCTCGGCGAAGGCAACCATCGCCTCGCCGTCGGGCGTCAGCGCCACAGAGTGGGTGTCGCGCACGAATAGTCGGCATGACACCTGGTCCTCCAGCCGCCGGATCTGCTGGCTGACCGCCGGTTGGCCCAAGCCAAGGCTGCGGCCGGCTTCGCTGAAGCTGCTCGACTGGACGACCGCCAGGAAGGTTCGCAGCAGGACGGGGTCGATCATGATCGCTCATCACGTTCCGTGATGACAGTAAGTCCGTCATGCCGCGTTCACAATCGGCCGGCGTCCCGCCAGCTTCCGCAGGCAAGGAGGCCTACGCCATGTCTATACGTGCGACGCTGGAACGGTGGAACATCGATCCCTATCTGATCGCGCTGGTTTCGATGGTGGCGCTGGCCTCGGTGTTCCCGGTCCGCGGCCAGGCAGCCGTGGATTTCAGCCACGCGACGACGATCATCATCGGTCTGCTGTTTTTCCTGTACGGCGCGCGGCTTTCGCGGGAAGCGATCGTCCAGGGCCTGTCACATTGGCGGCTGCATACGGTGATCCTGGCCAGCACGTTCGTGCTCTTCCCGCTGCTGGGCCTTGGTTTCCGCGTGCTGACCCCGGACGTGCTGCCGGTGCCGCTGTATATGGGCCTGCTGCTCGTCTGCACGCTGCCTTCGACCGTGCAATCGTCGATCGCCTTCACCTCGATCGCCGGCGGCAACGTCCCGGCTGCGGTCTGCGCAGCATCCGCGTCCAGCCTGCTGGGCATTTTCATCACGCCACTGCTGGTCGCACTGCTGATGCGGGCGCATGGCGGCATGTCGTTCGGCGCCATAGAGGGCATCATCGAGCAGTTGCTGCTGCCCTTCCTCGCCGGCCAGGTCGCACGCCAATGGATCGGCGGCTTCCTGTCGCGCCACAAGGGCCTGACGGGGCTGGTCGATCGCGGTTCCATCCTGCTGATCGTCTACGGCGCGTTCAGCGAGGGCGTGGTGCACGGCATCTGGCACCAGGTGGACTGGCAGAGCCTGCTGGCCGTTGGCGTTGCCAATGCCGCCCTGCTGGCGCTGGTGCTGACGATCACGACCTTCGCCAGCCGCCGCCTGGGCTTCTCCCGCGCCGATGAGATCACCATCGTGTTCTGCGGCTCCAAGAAGAGCCTGGCCGCCGGCATTCCGATCGTGAACGTCCTGTTCCCGGCCAATTCGGTGGGCGTGATGCTCCTGCCGCTGATCCTGTTCCACCAGATACAGCTCATGGTGTGCGCCACGCTGGCGCGGCGCTACGCGGCGCAGGCGCAGGACTCGTCGCGCCGGCTGGCGGACTCGGGTGGAGTCGCGGTCGTCCGGTAGGACCAACCGCTTGGAAGGGGTCGGCGGAAAACCGCTGCCCGCCGCGGAATCCTTGGGCCTTCCGCCGCCGGAGAGCGGTGGATACGGCATCTCGGGCGCATGCGTGCCCGCCATTGCCGGATGCCGCCGATTCGCTTATGCGGGTCACACAGGTGACTTTCCGCTGCACTGCGTCAACAAGGTGTCACGATATGGCCGATTTCGTCATTCCGCCCCCCGCCGTCGTTTCCGTGCCGGTTGCCGGCGGGGGCGCCTTCCCGGTGCGCCGGGTGTTCTGCGTCGGCCGCAACTACGCCGAACACGCGCGGGAGATGGGCAGCGACCCGGACCGGGAGCCGCCGTTCTTCTTCATGAAGCCCGCCGATGCGCTGCTGCTGAATGATGCCGACATGCCCTATCCGCCCAAGTCCACGCAGCTTCACCACGAGATGGAGCTGGTGGTCGCGATCGGCGAAGGCGGGGCGAACATCGCCGAAGCCGACGCCCTGGCGCATGTCTGGGGCTATGCCGCCGGCCTGGATATGACCCGGCGCGACTTGCAGAACGCCGCGAAGAAGGAAGGCAAGCCCTGGGACATGGGCAAGGGGTTCGACTTCTCCGCTCCGATCGGCCTGATGGTGCCGGCGTCCAAGATCGGCCACCCTTCCAAGGGCCTGATCGAGCTGAAGGTCAACGGCAAGGTGCGCCAGACCTCCGACCTGTCGAAGATGATCTGGAACGTGCCGGAGACGATCGCCTACCTGTCCGGCCTGGTGAAGCTCGCCCCCGGGGACCTGATCTACACCGGCACGCCGGAGAACGTGGCGGCGGTTGAGCGCGGCGACCTGCTGGAAGGTGTCGTGGAGGGCGTCGGGACGGTCAGGACCCGCATCGTCTGATGCCGGCTTTGCGTGTCGCGACCTGGAACATCAACTCGCTCAGGCTGCGCGTCGGGCTGCTGGACCGCCTCGTCGAGGCACTGAATCCCGACGTCATCTGCTTGCAGGAGACGAAGGTTCCGGACGAGCTGTTTCCCGCCGCGGCGCTGGAGCCCTTGGGCTATCCGCACCGCGTGTTCCGGGGGATGAAAGGCTATAACGGAGTGGCGATCCTGTCCCGCGTGCCGATGCAGGTGCATGAGGTCGAGGCACCTGATTGGTGCGGCAAAGGGGACTGCCGGCACGTCGCGGCGGCTGTGGAGACACCCGGCGGGCCGGTGGAACTGCACAATTTCTATGTCCCCGCCGGCGGCGACGTGCCGGATCGGGTGGCGAACCCGAAATACGGCCACAAGCTCGACTTCATCGCCGAGACCCGCCAATGGTTCGCGGCGCGGCCAGGGCTGACGCGGTCGGTTCTGGTCGGCGACCTGAACATCGCGCCGCTGGAGCATGACGTCTGGAGCCACAAGCAGCTGCTGGACGTCGTCAGCCATACGCCGCCGGAGACCGAGGGGCTGACGGCCTGGCTGAACGCCGGCTTCGTCGACGCGGTCCGGCATTTCGTGCCGCCCGACCAGAAGCTGTATACGTGGTGGTCGTACCGCAATCGCGACTGGCGTGCCTCGGACCGGGGACGGCGACTGGACCATGTGTGGGTGACGCCCGACCTGGAGCCCGGCCTGAAAAGCCAGACCATCCTGAAGGACGCTCGGGATTGGCCTCAGGGATCCGACCACGTGCCGGTGTGCGTGGAGGTCGCGGTCTAGCGGAACAGGCCGGTCGCCAGCGCCCAGACATTACCCCCGGACCTTACGCCCCGGACCGGCACCAATCCCGCCACGCCGTCCGCAGCGCCGCGCCCAGGTTCCGGCCGAACCGCGGCGCGTCGCAAAGCGGACTCGACCGCACCTGCTCCCGCAACTCGGCTCGCAGCAGCGCCAGCGCGCCCAGATCGCCAGCCCGCCGCTCCGCCATCTCCACATAGGCGTCCAGCGACCCGACCACCCAGTCCGCCAGGCCCGCGTTGCTCATGTGACTGGCCGAGTGGCGGGACGCGAAAATCTCCCCCGGCAGGGTGATCGTCGGCACGCCCATCCACAGCGCCTCGCAGGTCGTCAGCCCGCCCGAGTAGGGGAATGGGTCCAGCACCAGGTCGATGTCGCCGTACTGCCCCATGAACGCACGATGGCCGGAGGAGCCACGGCATTCGACCCTGTCGGGATCGATGCCATGCAGCTCGAAGGCAGCCCGCATTCCGGCGACGGTGTCGGCATCGCCCAACTGGTGCGTTTTCAGGACGATCCGGCTGTCCGGCACGCGATGCAGGATCCTTGACCAGGTCTCCACCACACGGGGCGTGATCTTCGCCAGGTTGTTGAAGCAGCCGAACGTGACGAACCCGTTCCGCAATGCCGGCAGCGGTGCCACGTCGGGCGCGTGCGGCGGCGGGGTGTAGCACACATAACCGTCCGGCAGGCGCATCAGGCGCTCGCTGTAGAACCGCTCGAAGCCGTCGGGGGTCTCCCAGTGGTCGGACACGAACCAGTCCATCTCCGCCAGGCCGGAACTGTGCGATTGCATGCCGACCCATTTGACCTGCACGGGCGCCAGCCGATGGGCGCAGGCGTTCATCCGCCCCGCGTCGCCGTAGCCGCCCAGGTCGATCAGGATGTCGATCCCCCGACCGCGCGCCAATTCCGCCAACGCCACGTCGGACAGGGTGTCGACCTCGATCCACTCCGCCGCCACCGCGCGATAGCGGCGGGCCAGCGGATCGTTTGCCGCGGTATTCTGCGCCAGGCAGACGATGGAGAACGCGTCGGGATCGAGCGTCTCGATCCCTGCCACGGTCAGCCAGCCGACCGGATGCGACCGAAAACTCCCGGACAGCAGCCCCACCGTCAGCCGACGGTCGGGGTCGCGACCGTTCGCCAATGGACCGAGGTCGGCGCGCGGCTGGACATCCGAACAGGCGCGCATCGCCGCCAGCAACTCCGCGCCGCCGATACCGTCCAGGTAAGGCAGGTTGTTGCATAACGCCCGCCGTGACAGGACCGCATCCGGCGCCAGGGACGATGCCTGGCGCGCCAATGCCACGCCCTCCGCCTGCCGTCCGAGGCAGGTGGTCGCGTTCGCCATGTTGCACAGAACGGACGGATGCGGCCCGAACCGATCGACCAGGTCTCGCAGGATCGTTCGCGCTTCGGCATGACGATGCAGCCGCATCAGCACCGCCGCCAGGTCGTTGTGCGGCTTCGGGTCGTCGGGCGTCAGGGCGCAGAGCCTGCGCAATGCCGCCTCTGCCTCCTTCACACGGGTCGAGCGCGCCAGCAGGCCCCCAAGCATCCCCAGCGGCACGACGTCGTCCGGTGCCAGGGCGACGGCGGTGTCCAGCGCGTCGATCGCCTCCGACCGGCGGCCGAGCCGGTCCAGCAGCAGGCCGCGGCCGACATGCGGGGGCGCCGCGAGCGGGTCGATCAGCGCCGCCGCCGATTGCACCTGGAGCTCGGCCTCGGCGTCCGGAGCGGTTTCGGCCAAATTCGCCATGAACCCGCAATGCGTCCGGTCGAGGTCCACGGCCTTGCGGAAAGCCTCCATCGCCTCCGCCGTCTCGCCCAGGCGGTGCTGCGCGAGGCCAAGCGCGTTCCAGGCGTGGGCGTCGGACGGATCGCGCAAGCAGCAACGGCGCAACAGGCTTCGCGCCTCCCCTGCCTCGCCGCGCAGCAGAAGCAGTCCGGCCAGCGCGGCCATTGCCTCCGCCCGGTCCGGGCTGAGTGCCAGGACCTCACGATAAGTATCCTCGGCCTCTTCCCTCTCGCCGGCAGCACGGAGGCTTTCCGCCAGGCGCAGCACCGGCTCGTCCCATGTTGGCAGCCTGATCGCCAGCATTCGCATCAGACGGCGAGCCTTGGCGCGATCGCCCGCCCGATCCTCGGCGATCGCCAGGTTCAGCAAGGTTGCCGGCTGCGCCTCGTCTTGGGCGGAGGCGGCACGCAGCGGCTCCAAGGCCGAGGCGAAGTCGCCGGCCGCGAGTTCCTCGCGGCCCGGCTGGGCGGCCAGGGTCGCGGCGATGAAGGTCACGACGGTTCGATCCGTTCCAGGGCCAGCAGCAGGCCGGGGACGTCGATCCCGGCTTCCTGCCGGACCACGGGCCGATCGAAGCGCAGAACGCGGAACCCGGCGGCGAAGGCGGCTTCATAGACATAGTGCGGGCTGTGCGCGTAGCGGCCCTGGCGACCCAAGGCGTAGTCGCCGTCTCCGGGCGTCACGCCGTCATGATCCGGCAGCAGTTCTTCTGCTGAGAAAACGAACCAGCCGCCAGGCGCCAGGCTGCGGTGCACCGCGGCCAGCAGATCATCCAATGCGCCGAAGTAACAGACCACATCGGCGGCGACGATCAGCGGCCATCGTTCCCGCCGCTCGTTCAGTACCGCGACGATCTCACCCTCATGCAGATCCTTGTACAGGCGCTTGACGCGAGCATGATCCAGCATGCGCGGGGAAATATCCACGCCGGTAAATGGCCCCACTGCCAGATCACCAAGCGCCAGTGCCGTCAGCCCGGTGCCGCAACCCAGATCAAGGACAGGCCCGACGGGCTCCTCGGCCATCAGCTTGGGATGGGATCGCAGCGCCGTGCGCATCGCGCCCGGGATCCCGTATCGCAGCGAGATCAGGTGGTTCTCGAAATGGTCGGCATGGCCGTCAAACAGCGTGCGAATGAACACTTCAGGCGTCTGCCCCGCATTCGGCGACAGACTGGAGGACGCAACAAGGTACTTGAGATGCGCATCCTCCGGATCCAGCTTCAGCGCATCCAGATACGCCCTGCCAGCCTCCTCGTGCCGGCCTAGGCTCGCCAGCGCATGGCCCTTCATGCCCAGCGTTGCTGCGTCGAGGACACCGGCCTGCCGAGCCTCCTCGGCATGGCTGAGCGCGCCGAGGAAATCGCGCCGGCGCATACACAGCAACACGGCCGCGTTGCGCAGCGTCACCGCGCCGGGCGCGGCAAGAATGCCTTCATTCAGCACATCCAACGCCCCGCTGACATCCCCAAGACGCTCCGTCGCGGCCGCAAGCGCCTCCCGATACAGCGGGTCATGCGGTGTGCCGTTCACCGCTTCCCGTAGGCAGGACGCCGCGTCGGCAACCAACCCCAGGTCGAGCAGCGCCGCACCCAGCAATGCCTTGGCGCGAGGGTCGGCGGGATTGGCCACCACGGCCTCGGCCGCGTCGCGCGCCGCTCCTTCCACGTCGCCCGTCCGATGGCGCGCCTCGGCTCGCAGCTTACGCAGGTCGGCGTTTTCCGGTTCGGTCCCGATCGCGTCATCCAGTTCCGCGATCGCCGCGACCCAGTCGCCGTCGGCGGCAGCGATGCGCACGGAAAGCTGGATGCAAGCCGGCGTGCGCCCGGCCAGCGCACGGGCCGCCGTCAGCAGGGGTCGAGCGGCGTTGACCCGGCCGGTGTCGAGAAGAGCGGCGGCACGCTCGCAAAGCAGGTCGGCGCTGGCGCCGGCGGAGGACATGTCCAATATCGTCACTCCCGCAACTATGTCGGGCTCTGAAGTTCAGCGGCCAGCGTATCGATGCTGGCGGACCCGGAAGAAGAGTTGCTGTTGAGGTTGTTCATCACCAGGAAGCGTTCGGCGAAGCTCTGCACGAAGGACGGGTCTTTGAAGTCCTTGACGTCGAGCCGCGTGCCGACCGCCTGCTCCTGCGCGTTGATCGACTGGAACGCGATCTGCTCGGGCACGCCCAGTGCCGTGGTGACGACGGTGCGGACCGTACTGTTGCCCAGCACCTGGTCGACGCTGGTGATCGACCCGGCCTGCTGGATGAAGGTCAGCGCGTCGGAAATCCCCGGCGTCGCCGCATCCTGCTGCTTCTCCCAGTTGATCTGGGCATAACCCTGGGTGATCGCCGCGATCGTGCTGGGATTCTTGAGCACGGCTAAGCCGTTGGTAGAGAAATTGTAAGTCTGGGCCAGCATCTGCCATCGCGTATCGGTCAGCACGTTGGCCAGGGAGCTCGGATCGCTCAGGTTCGACATCAGCACCTTGGTCGCCAGTGCGGTGTTGCCGATCTGGTCGGCCATGCCATTGGCCGTCAGCAGCACGTTCAGCACCGCCGGGTCGTTCAGCGCCTGCGTCAGGTTCGTCGCACTGCCCACGGCCTTGGTGAAGGCGGCCATCGCGGTCTTTACGTCGGCCTGCTGCTCTACCGTCTTGATGACGGTGGCCTCGTTCTTCTGGGCGGACAACAGGGCCGCCACGGGCGACTGGCCGGACGCTCCCTGAACGCCGGTCGAACCGCTCCCGTAAAGTGTTTCGAGCAGGCTCGAATCGCTGCCGGATCCTGACGACCCGATATTGGAGAAAAGGGCCAGGATGCTGCTGTCGTAGTTCATGGGCGACCGTCCAGTCCCGCCGCCATGTTTCGGTTGACCGAGATCAGGAACTCGAAGTCCGGCGCCTCGGCTTCGGTTTCGCGCTGCACCGCCATGCCCAGCGAAATGATGGAGGCTCGGAGCTCCTCCGGCAGCGCGTTGGCGGGATCACGCATCAGGTCGATCACCGAGATCCAGATTCGCCGGTTATCCGCCAGCGCTCGGATCTGCTCGATCGCACGGCCGTTGCGGGCGGTCGTCAGCGTGCGGGCGGCATCGCGGAAGATATCCGCCTCCTGCTGGCGGGCAGGACGGAGACGGGCTGTGGCGCCATAGGCTGACGCGGCAACGTTATGCATGCTTTTCGTCGATCCCTTCTGGATGTTTGCCGATCGTGCTGCCGGTGACGGACGTCTCGTGCTGGATGATCCGGCGCACCAGCTTCAACGCCTGGTAGCAGTCGTCCTCCTCGGCGGCCACGAGGGCCTGGGATAGTATGGTCCGGACCATGTTGGAGGTCGTGGCCTCCTGAAATTCATTGATGAAATGACGCGCGGTCTCCAACGCGGCCTCACGCTCCTGCTCCTCGCCGATATAGGCGGACTGCAATGCGAAATAGATGCGCCGAGCCGGCGTGTCGGCTTGGTCCGGGGGCATGATCTGCTTGCCGAACAAGAAGCGCGCCTTGGCTGTCAGTTCAATTCGCGAACGGGTGCGGAAGCGGATCGGCGCGCCGTTCACGATCATGACTTCGCCCTGCCGCAGCTCCAGAACGAGGTTAGACATTCAATCCCTTCCGTGGAGCCGTGACGGCAGTCCGTTCTTCACCCTGACGCACCGGCCAAGGAGTCGTCCGGCGGCGTTTGCGCGCCGCCGGATGTCGCGTGTCACCGAGCCTGGTGACCATCGTTACTACCTGAACAGGCTCAGCAACGAATTCGGCGCCGAGTTCGCCAGCGAAAGGGCCTGAGTGCCCAATTGCTGCCGGATCTGCAGCGACGTGAGCTGCGCCGATTCCTTCGCCAGGTCGGCGTCCACCAGGGCGCCAAGACCCGAGTTCAACGCGTCGATCTTGTTGTTGTTGTACGTCACCTGGTTGTTGACGTAGTTGATGGCGTTACCAAGCGTGTTAAGCTGCTCGCCAACCGCGTTCTGCTGGTTGAGGAAGGTGCCGGTTGCCGTGATCAGCGCCTGCACCGTGGCCGCGCCGCCAAGCTGCGTCGAGGTGAACGCGATCGAGCCATACAGCGCAGAGCCGCTGAACGTCGCGATGCCGTAGCTGGAACCGCTTTCGTTGCGCGCCACCGCGATCCGGCCGAACTTGCCGTTCGACCCGGTGATGTCGCCGATCAGCGTCTTGCCGTTGTAGCTGGCATCCTGGATGAACGTCTGCAGGTTGCCCAGCAGCGACTTATATTGCTGCTCGTAGTTCGTGCGGTCCGTGCTCTGCACGTTCCCGTCCGACAGCTTCACCAGCACGTCGCGCATACTGGCCATGGTGTTGGAGATGTTCGTCAGGCCGGACTGCGTCGTTGTCAGCAGGCCCTGCACGTTGCCCAGCTGCTGGTTGGCGCTGGTCAACGCGCCGACGGTGGAACGGATGTTCTGAGCGATCGCATAAGCCGCACCGTCATCCGTCGAATCCGCGACGCGATAGCCGGTGGAGATCTGCTTCTGCGTGATCGCAAGCTGCGTGTTCGTTGCATCGAGCGACTGCAACGCGATCATCGCAGTCATATTGGTGTTGACCGAGTTGAGGGACATGGCGTGTCTTACTCTCTATACCCAAAATCAAGATGCCTGCCTTTTGCCGGCTCGCGATCATCATCTCGAATGAAAGTTAAGGGTTTATGAAGAGACCCTTGATTCTCAGCCGTTCGGGAGGAAATTCACCAGAGACAGAGAACTTGCGTTAGAAATCAGTTTATAGGACGCCTGCAACTGCGTCTGTACGCTGGACAGCTTGGTCAGCGCAGCCGCCATGTCGACGTCCTGCGCCGAAGAGATCTGACCGGACAGCGCGGTCGACGTGGTACCCAGCGTCGCCGACAAGTTCGTCAGCGCCGTCTGGCGGTCACCCATCACCCCCGCATCGGCCGCCATCGCCGACACCACGCCATTCAGGCTGGTCGCCGTGTCCTGCACCAGGGCGCTGAAGTTCGGATCGTCAACCTGGGAACTGCTCATGGAGCCGATCGTCGCCAGCGCCCGCATAAGGTCGCGCATATACGATCCGGTCGTGGAGCTGCCGGTCGAGGCGACGGCGGCATTGGCGTTCGCCAGGATGCCGGTCTGCGTCATCGTCCCCGTACCGGTATCGACGACCTGCGTACTCGCGTTCTGCTGCGACAAGTAGGCCGAGAACGGCGTGGTGCCCGAGGCATCCGATTCCGCGATCTGCAGCGTCGTCGTCGTGGTCGTTGCCGCGCCGTTGGTCGCAAGCTGTCCGACGGCGGCGTTGATCTGGGTGTAGAAGCCCGACGACAGGATGCCGTCGCCCGCCGGCACCGGCGGATTGCCGCTGTCCTGGCCACTGAAGACATAGACGCCGCCGTCCTGCGTGTTCAGCAAACCCGCGACCTGCTTCAGCGCATCGCGCGCATCCGCGGCCACGGTGTCCACGTTGGATGGATCGAGCGTGTTCAGCGTCGGCAGTTTCGACACGAAGTTCGTGGCGATCTGCTGGATCTGGGTCATCGCGGCCTGCATCACGCCCATCTGGCCAGTCGCCGCGCCGATGTTGTTCTGCCAGGTCGCCAGCGCCGCCACCTGAGGACTGAGGTTCAGCGACACGCCGGCGCCGGCGCC
>NZ_DASZTJ010000182.1:0-11580 GCF_035548235.1 Rhodopila sp. | reverse complement strand
TTCGCGTCAGTTCGGCGAAATGCGCCAGCATCCGATCAGCCGAAGGCGTCCGGCCGGTGAACAGGCGGAACGCCTCCACTGCTTGGAACACCGCCATGCCGCCGCCACCCAGCACCCGGCAGCCTTTTGCCCTGGCGCTGGCCAGCAAAGCCGTTTCCAAGGGGAAATAGACGATGTCGGCGACCCATAGGCGTGGGGACAGCGCGTCAGCGGGTACCGCCTGGCCCGGATATTTGGCCATCCCCAACGGGGTCGCGTTGATGATCCCATCGGCGTCCCGCACATCAGCCAGCGTTCCGGTCACCACGCGCCCTGCCCCGAAGCGGGCGACAAGGTCGGTCGTCAGGGCTTGGCTCTTCGCCTCATCGGTATCCACCAATGTCAGCCGCTTCGCCCCCAGCCCCAGGATCGCGTGTGCCACTGCGCAGCCTGCCCCGCCGGCCCCGAACTGCACGACATGGTCCAGCGCCACGTCCGCCAGACCTCGGCGGAAGGAGGCGGCGAAACCGGAAGCATCCGTGTTATGGCCGATCCGCTTGCCGTCACGCAGCGTCACGGTGTTCACCGCACCGATCGCGCGCGCATCATCCGACAGCGTGTGAAGCAGGGGCAGGATGGTCTGTTTGCAAGGATGGGTGATGTTCAGCCCATTGAACCCCATCCGCTCCGCCGCCGTCAGCAGGTCGGGCAGGTCCTGTTGTCCGAGTTTCAGCTCCGCCAGGTCGATCAGCCGATAGATATGGCGAAAGCCCTGCGTTTCCGCTTCCCGCATGTGCATGGCGGGCGTCAGCGAGGCCTGAATTCCGGTGCCGATAAGGCCGATCAGAAATTCCTGCTGCATGCCATGGATCCTTTTTTGTGGGCCAGGCGTTGCACGGCGGCGGGCTTCGGCGGAATACTTCGGGCCTTGCGCTGGCGTTGCGTGCCTTGTACTAACTAACCAGTTAATCCACGTCAACGAAAGTGGGCAGCACAGGGGGGAGATCATGTCGGAAACCGCACCGTTCCGTCCGTTGACGGCAGACACCCAGCCGGCCAACGACACGCCTTCTTACGGCAGTACCCGCCTGCGGCATCCGAACCGCCCGCCCCTTCGCATTCCCCAGACCGTCACCGAAACCACGGGTCCCCGTTTCGACGCCGCCCGCTTCCCCGCGATGGCCGACCTGTCGGTGCGGAACGGGTGCCAGGCGCTGGGTGAGCGCATCATCGTCCGCGGCCGTGTGATGGATGAGAACGACCGGCCGATCCCCCACACGATGATCGAGATCTGGCAAGCGAACGCCTCCGGCCGGTACGACCATCCGGGCGACACGCACGACGCGCCGCTCGATCCCAATTTCCACGGCGACGGACGTGTGTTCACGGACGATGACGGCTGGTACCAGTTCATCTCGATCAAGCCGGGCGCCTATCCGTGGCGCAACCACGCGAATGCCTGGCGCCCGAACCACATCCATTATTCGTTGTTCGGCAACGGGTTTGGACAGCGCCTGGTCACCCAGATGTATTTCCCCGGCGATCCGCTGCTGGCGCTGGATCCGATCTTCTTGTCGGTCCCGGATGAGGCCGCCCGCAACCGTCTGGTCGCCGGCTTCGACCTTGACATCACCAGCCCGGAATGGGCCCTCGGTTATCGTTTCGACTTCGTCCTGCGCGGACGCAACGCGACGCCGATGGAGAACACCTGACATGCCGGTCGCCACCGCCAACCAGACGATCGGCCCCTATTGGCACTTGATCGAGGATCCGTCCTGGAACGACCTGACCCGCTTCGGCGCCCAGGGGGGCGCCCAGGGGGGCGCCCAAGGGGATGTCATCGGGGGTGTCATTAACCTGACGGGTACAATTACAGACGGCGCCGGTGCGCTGGTGGCCGACGCGGCGGTGGAAATCTGGCAGTCCAGCCCGGACGCCAGCGATCGTTTCACCGGCTATGGGCGCACCCGCACCGATGACACCGGTACATTCCGGTTCAAGACCCTGAAGCCAGGCCCTGTCGCCGGCCTGGGCAACGCCCTGCAGGCACCGCATGTGGCGATCACCCTGCACGCCCGCGGATTACTGCACCCGCTGACCACGCGTCTGTATTTCGCCAACGAACCGCTGAACGAAACCGACCCTGTGCTGTCGCTGATCGAGGATCCGGCCGCGCGGCAGACCTTGATCGCCAGTCCCGATGGGCCGTCCACCTGGCGCCTCGACATCCGCCTGCAAGGGGACAACGAGACCGTCTTCATGGAATTCTGATGGCGCAGCCCCTCTCGAAATCGATCGCGACCGTCTCGATCAGCGGCAGCCTGGCCGAGAAGCTGGAGGCCGTGGCCGCGGTCGGTTTCGATGCGGTGGAGATATTCGAGAACGACCTGCTGACCTTCGACGGCTCTCCGGCCGAGATCCGCTACCTCGCCGAAAGCCTCGGACTGAAGATCGTCTGCTTCCAGCCGTTCCGCGATTTCGAGGCGATGCCGGAACCGCGCCGCACCCGGAACCTTGACCGGGCGGAGCGGAAGTTCGACGTCATGGAAGCGCTGGGAACGGACCTGCTATTGGTCTGCAGCAACATCTCCCCCGACGCGATCGACGACGACGCGCGGGCCGCCGCCGACCTTGCGGAGAGGGCGGAGCGCGCGGCGAAGCGAGGGCTGCGCGTCGGGTTCGAGGCGCTGGCCTGGGGCAGGAACATCAACCGATGGCGGCACGCCTGGCGAATCGTTCAAGCTGCGTCCCATCCTTCCCTTGGCCTCATCCTCGACAGTTTCCACACGCTCGCCCCCGGCGACGACCTTATTGGTCTCGACCAAGTGCCGGCCGAGAAGGTCTTCTTCGTCCAGATCGCCGACGCGCCGAAACTGTCGATGGACGTCCTGTCCTGGAGCCGCCACTTCCGAAACTTCCCCGGACAAGGCTCCCTGCCGGTCGATGGTTTCGTTAGAGACGTTGTTGCCGCCGGGTATCGTGGTCCCCTCTCCCTTGAGGTCTTCAACGACGAATTTCGAGCGGCCCCTGCTCGGTTGATGGCGCGGGACGGGCTGCGGTCGCTGCTGCTAACCGAAGCCGGCGCCGGCGTCACCATCCTGCCCGAACCGCCGCGCTTCGATGGGGTGGAGTTCCTGGAGTTCGCCGTCGACGATGCATCCGGCCGGCGATTGAGCGAGGGGCTGCGTAGCCTCGGCTTCCACTATATCGGCCGGCACCGCTCGAAATCGGTCGACTTGTTTCGCCAAGGCCAGGTGAACCTGATCCTGAACAGCGAACCCGACAGCGCCGCCGCCGAACACTTCCTGTTCCATGGCCCGTCCGTCTGCGCCATGGCATTCCGGGTCGATGACGCAGGACGTGCGGTGCGGCGGGCCGAGGCGCTGCTATGCCCTGAATGGCGCGAACGCACCGGCCCTGGAGAGCGCCAGATCCCCGCCCTGCGCGGACCGGACGGCACGCTGATCTACCTGGTCGAACCAGCACCATCGGGCGAGACGATCTATGATGTCGATTTCGACCTGTTCGACACCCAACCGCCCGAGGCGTTGACCACCACGATCGACCATGTCGCCCAGGCCCTGCCGGTCGGGCGGATGGATAATTTTGTCCTGTTCTACCGGGCGTTGTTTGATTTCAGAGCGGAACAACTCTGGGAAATCCCGGACGCGATGGGCCTGGTGCGCAGCCGCGCGATGGTGAGCGAAGGGGATCGGGTAAGGCTGCCGCTGAACATCTCCGAGAGCCGGGAGACGACGACGGGCCGTTTCCTCACGACGTTCTCGGGCGCCGGCGTCCAGCACATCGCCCTCGACAGCGCCGACATACACCACACGGTCGCCCAGCTCACGGCACGCGGCGCGCGGTTCCTGCCCATCCCCGCCAACTACTACGACGACATCGCTGCGCGATGGGACCTGCCGGACGAGCAGATCGCTGCGTTGCGGGCGCACAATCTGTTGTTCGATCGCGACGGGAGCGGCGACTTCCTGCATGCTTATACCGACCCGTTCGACGACCGCTTCTTCTTCGAGATCGTGCAGCGGATCGGCGGCTACCAGCAATTCGGCGCCGCCAATGCCGCGATCCGCATGGCCGCCCAGGCGGCACGCCGGACCACTCGACGATCGATTGCCGGAGCTAACGAAACCGGGTAATCGCCTTATCAAAGACAATAGGGGGAAACAGAATGACGTCGAGTGCCTCGAACCTGATCCTGCCGCGCCGCGCGGCCCTGCTCGGCGGTGCTTCGCTGCTGGCGGCGCCGCATATCGCCAAGGCTGTCGAACCGATCCGTATCGGCCTCCTGCTGGCCAAGACCGGGCAGATCGCCGCGCAGACGGAATACCTCGCCAACGGCACCTATCTGGCGCTCGAGGAACGCAAGAACATGATCATGGGCCAGCCGGCCGAACTGGTGTGGCTGGACGAACCGACCCCGCAGGCGGCGACGCAGAACATGCAGAAGCTGGTGCAGGAGAATAAGTGCGTCGCGATCCTCGGCGGCTCCCTGTCGTCGAACGCACTGGCCGAGGAAGCCACCGCCGCGCAGTTGAAGATCCCCTTCATCTGCGACAATGCCGCCGCGACCGAGATCTCCGGCAAGAACTGCAATCGCTTCACGTTCCGCCTCAACACGCCGGTGGCGGTGCAGCAGCGCATGATCTCCCCCTACGCGGCGAAGTTTGGGAAGAGGTGGTATCATATTACCGCATCCTATGCCTTCGGCCAGGACATCCTGCGTGCGTCGCGGGAGAACCTGAAGGCGATCGGCGGGACCGAGGTCGGTTATGACGAAGTGCCGCTGAACACAGCGGATTTCTCCAGCTTCATCCTGAAGATTCGGCAGGCCAAGCCGGACGTGGTCGTGGGCGGCCTGTCGGCGGGCGACCTGTCGACGTTCCTGAAGCAATGGAACGAGCTTGGCATGAAGGGCAAGATCCCCTTCGTGGAGATCGCGATCGGCGACACCGACATCTGGGCGGTCGGCCCGGAGGCGGCGACCGGCATCTTTACCAAGATGTGGTACTACAAGAACGCGGAAAACCCGGCCGAGGAAAAGGCCTTCGCCGCCGAGTACGAGAAGAAGCACGGCAAGCCGGCCGCCGACAAGGCCTGGATGGGCTGGATCACCGCCCGTTCCTTGTTCGAATCGATGGATGCCGCCAAATCCACCGACCCGATGAAGATCGTCGAAGCGCTGGAGGCCTGGAAGGTGACCTCGGGCCAGACCTCCTACAGCTATCGCCGCTTCGACCACCAGATGCTGGTGCGCAATCTCGCGGTGCAGGTGAAGGACAAGATCACCGACAAGTGGGACTATTTCGACGTCAAGGCGATCCTGCCGGAGAACCCGGCAGACCTGGATAAGACCTTCGGGACGGAAGCGGAGATCGGCTGCAAGATGGGTTAGGCCGCCGGCCTCTTGTCGTGGCCGGGCTCGTCCCGGCCATCCCCGCCTCCCCAGGGCGCAAAGATAAAATAGGCCTTCGCCCACCATGACGAGGAACATCAGCCAGGGAGGCTGCCGGACGTGTTCGATCCCGCGATCATATTCTCGCAAATCGCCAGCGGCCTCGTGCTCGGTGGCCTCTATGTCCTGATCGCCATAGGCCTGTCCATCATCTTTGGCCTACTGGGCATCGTCAATTTCGCCCACGGCGCGTTTTTCACGCTCGGCGCCTACCTGGCGCTGACGCTGTTCCAGTATTTCGGCTGGCCCGCCGTCATCCTCGCGCCCGTCATCGTCGGCGCTTTCGGCATGCTGGCGGAAACACTGCTGATCAAACGCCTCTATGACAAGGAACCGCTGGTCAGCCTGATCGTCACCTTCGCCCTCGCGCTGTGTATCGAGGCGACGGTGCGGCTGATCTACGGCGGCATCGGTCAGCCCTTCAACCCGCCGCCCTTCCTGGCCGGTTTCTACATCTGGGGTCCCGTCCTCATCACCAAATACCGGGTCGCGGTGCTGCTGACGACCGCGGCCGTGCTGATAGGCCTGTGGCTGTTCCTGGAGCATACCCCCTTCGGCCGCATCCTCCGCGCCGGGTCCCGCGATCCCGAGATGGTCGGGCTTCTCGGCATCAACCTGCCCCGCGTGCTGACCTGGGTGTTCGGCCTGGGCTGCGCGATCTCCGGCATCGCCGGGGTGCTGGCCGCACCGCTATGGACCGTCACCCCTGCCATGGCCACCAACGCCATCATGCCTGCTTTCGTCGTCGTCGCGATCGGCGGCCTTGGGTCCTTCGCCGGCGCCGTCATCGCCGGCCTGCTGGTCGGTGTCGTCATCGCGCTGACGATCCAATACTACCCCGAAGCGTCGGGCGCGGTGATGTACCTGTTCATGGCGCTGATGCTGCTGTTGCGGCCGCGCGGCCTGCTGGGCGAGCGGTGGGAGCGCTTCGAATGAGCCTGGTCCGCCATCCCGTCCTATGGTTCGTCATCGTGCTGCTGGCCCTGACAGGCCTCTGGCACCTGATCGGTGCCCCGATCACGCTGATCACCCAGATCGCGATCTATACCCTTTATGGCGCCGGCGTCTGCATGCTGGTCAGCTACACGGGGCTGGTGCCCTTCGGCGCCTCCGTCTTCTTCGGCTGCGCCAGCTATGCCGTCGCCTTCATCATGGCGCGCGGCGCGACCAACGAGATCGAGGCGCTGGTCTTCTGCGTCGCCTTCTCGTTGGTCCTCGCCGCAGTCATCGCCCTGATCATCCTGCGGCGCCGAGGCCTGTATTTCTCGCTGCTGACGCTGGCCTTCTCGCAGATCGCCTTCGAGGTCGCCTATAAATGGACCGACGTGACCGGCGGCGAGAACGGGCTGCAAGGCGTCCCTCGGCCCTTTTTTCCCAGTGCCTGGGCCTACCATGCCTTCGTGGTGGCGACCGTCGCCCTCGGCCTCTACAAGCTATGGCGCATCGCCCATTCGCCGTTCGGCCGGTCCTTGCAGGCCCTGCGCGATAACGAGCAGCGGGCGCAGAGTCTCGGCTATGACACGTATCGGCTGAAATTCGTGTCCTTCGTCCTGATGGGCGGGTTCGTCGGATATTCCGGTGGGTTGCTGGCGTTCATGATCCAGGGTGCCTACGCCGACAACCTGTCGTGGCAGCACGCCGGCGATTCCCTCCTGATGGCCGTGCTGGGCGGCGTGCATCACTTCCTCGGGCCGCTCTGGGGTGCCATCGCATTCATCCTGCTGGAGGACCGGCTGTCGGCGATCACCGAAAGCTGGTGGCTGATCTTCGCGCCGATCGTGATCCTGTTCGCGCTCGCCTCCCCCGAAGGAATGCAGGGCCTGGTGTTCCGGCTGCGCGGGCGGGAGGATTGGACGCTGACCCGCAAGCAGATCCCCCCGCGCCCGGCCCGGATCGAGCCCTATGTCGCCGGCCGTGCCAAGCTGGATCCGGACAAGCCGATCCTGACGGTGAAAGGGCTGTCCAAGCGCTTCGGCTCCCTTGTCGTTGCCAACGATATCGGGCTGGAGGTGTTCCCGTACCGCCTGCACAGCTTCATCGGTCCCAATGGCGCGGGGAAGACTACGTTCTTCAACATGCTGACCGGCATCCTGCATCCCAATGCCGGCGCCATCCTGTTCGACGGCCGCGACATCACGCATCTGCCGGTGCACAAGCGCATCCGCCTGGGCCTGTCGCGCTCCTTCCAAATCCTGTCGGTTTTCCGCAACCTGACGGTTTTCGAGAACGTCCGTGTCGCCGTCCAAGCGCAGGACCGGCGGGCCTGGGGCCTCTGGCGCGATGCCTATGGCTATGACGACCTCAACGCCCGCACCTGGTCGCTGCTCGCGGCGGTGGGGCTGGAGGACCGGGCGGCGGAGCCCTGCGCGAACCTGGCCCATGGCCAGCAGCGGTTGCTGGAGATCGCGATCTCCCTGGCCACCGACGCCAAGCTGCTGCTGCTGGATGAGCCGTTGGCGGGCCTGGCCGAGGCGGACCGCCAAGTGGTCGGGGCGCTGATCCGCAAGCTGGCGGACAGCCACGCCGTGCTGCTGATCGAACACGATATCGACCGCGTGCTGGCGCTGTCCGACCGCATCACCGTGTTGCATCAGGGTCGCCTGATCGCCGACGGCAAGCCGGCCGACGTCGCCGCCAACCCCGATGTCGTCACGGCTTATCTCGGCGCCGAGCGCATCGTCGCGCCGCCGACGCCGAGCGCGGCGGAACAGGCGGAGCATGCGGCGCGCAAGGTGCTGCTGACGGTGGACAAGCTCCGCGCCGGCTACGCGGGCAGCGTGGTGCTGGAGGACTTGTCGCTGGTCATCCATGAGGGCGAGGCGGTCGCCTTGCTGGGCCGCAACGGCGTCGGCAAGTCGACGACGCTGAAGGCGATCACCGGCACGGTCCGCGCGTCCTCCGGCACCATCGCCCTCGACACCGGGCCGATCACCAACGCCCGGCCCTATGAGATCAACCAGCGCGGAATCTCCCTGGTGCCCGAGGGGCGGCGGCTGTTCCCCAACCTGACGGTGATCGACAACCTGCGGCTGGCAATGCGCGAGGGCGGGGCATCGCTGGACGAAGTCTACGCGCTGTTTCCCAAGTTGAGGCTGTTGCAGAAGTCCAAGGCGGAAAGCCTGTCCGGCGGCGAACGGCAGATGCTGGCCATCGCCCGCGCCTTGATGGTGCCGGCGAAGCTGATCCTGCTGGACGAGCCGTTCGAGGGCCTGGCACCGGCCATCGTCAAGGAGGTGATGGACGCCCTGGCGCAACTGCGCGGCCGGGTCGCGATGGTGATCGTCGAGCACCATGCCGAGACGGTCCTGCCGCTGGTCGACCGCGCCTATGTGCTGGTGAATGGCCGGGTGGCGTTCGAGGGATCCGCCAAGGCGCTGGAAGCCGATCAGGCGCTGCAGGCGCGGCTGCTGGGGGTGGTCCAGAAGGAAGCGGCCTGAGCCTGTCCGAACCAGGGGCCGGTAAGCCAGACCCTGGCAGAGCGCATGGCGTACCGATAGACTGGATCGATGACCCTGCCCCGCATGCCGTCCTTTCGCCTCGACAATCGCCGTGCCCTGGTCACCGGCGCCGGACGGGGCATTGGCCTCGCCGCTGCGGCCGCGCTGGCGGAGGCCGGCGCCCATGTCACCCTCGCCGCCCGCACCGCCACCGAGATCACCGAGGCCGCCGCCGAAATCCGAGCGGCCGGCGGGCAGGCCGAACCGCTGGTGTTGGACGTGACCAACCAGGCCGCGGTCCGCGCCGCGATCGAGGCGGCGCCGCCGTTCGATATCCTGGTCAACAATGCCGGCACGAACCGGCCTCGCACCTTCCTGGACGTCACCGAGGACGACTATGATGTCATCGCCGGCCTGAACCTGCGGGCGGCGTTCTTCGTCGCCCAGACGGTGGTGCGGAAAATGGCGGCGGCATCGATCAAGGGATCGGTGATCCACGTCTCGTCGCAGATGGGGCATGTCGGCGGCCCGAACCGCAGCGTCTATTGCATGACCAAGCATGGGATCGAGGGTCTGACCAAGGCCATGGCCGTCGACCTCGCGCCGCTGGGCATCCGGGTCAATTCCATCGGCCCGACCTTCATCGAAACGCACCTGACCCGTCCGTTCTTCCAGAACAAGGACTTCAGCGACTTCGTCCTGGACAGGATCAAGCTGGGCCGCCTTGGCACAGTCGAGGACCTGATGGGGGCCATCGTCTTCCTCGCCGGCGACGCGGCCGCCCTGATCACCGGCTCCGCGCTGGTCGTCGACGGCGGCTGGACCGCCGAGTAGGTGACGCCGCTGTCAAACAGCCGGGGGAACGTCAGGCGGCATCCGGACTGGGACCTCGACCCGGACTTTCTGACGGTCAACCACGGCTCTTTCGGCGCGACCCCAATCGCGGTGAGGGCGGCACAGCGCACCTGGCAGGACCGGATGGAGCGCCAGGCCAGCCGCTTCGTCACCACCGAACTCGGTCCCGCCCTGCGAAAGGCCGCCGGGGTACTGGCAGATTTCCTGGACGCCCGCCCAGAGGACGTGGCCTTCGTCGATAATGCCACGACCGGCTGCAACGCCGTCCTGCGATCCATGACGTTCGAAGCCGGCGATGAGATCGTCGTTCTCAGCCATGTCTACGGCGCGGTCCGCAATGCTGTCCGCCACACCGCCCAGGCCACTGGCGCCCGGGTCGTCGAGGCGCGGATCCCGTTCCCGGATCCGTCTCCGGCGGCGATGATCGCGGCCGTCGCAGCCATCCTCGGTGCGGCGACGCGGCTTGTGGTGCTGGACCACATCACCTCCGCCAGCGCGCTGCTGGTCCCGGTGGCCGACATCGTGCGCCTGGCCCACGCCGCCGGCGCCAAGGTGCTGATCGATGGCGCCCATGCGCCCGGCCAGATCGACCTGAGCCTGACGGACATCGGCGCGGACTGGTATGTGGGCAACTGCCACAAATGGCTCTGCGCCCCGAAGGGCTGCGCCTTTCTGCATGCGCGGGACCAGGCGGCATTGCATCCGGTGGTGATCTCCCACGGATACGGCCAGGGATTCCTCGCAGAGTTCGACTGGACCGGCACGACCGATTTCAGCCGGTTCCTGGCGGTTGAGGAGGCCATCGCGCACCACCGGCGCCTGGGCGGTCCGGCACTGCGGGCGCGCAACCGGTCCCTCGCCGCCGAAGCCGCGGAGCGGCTGGCGCGTCGGCTGGGCACGCGGACGGGCGGCGGGCCGGTGGTCAGCGCCGCCATGGGTACCGTGCGATTGCCTGTTGGCGACCCGACACCAGAGCACGCGCTGGCGATCCGGCAAGCGCTGGTACGGGCGGGCACGGACGCGCCGGTTCATGCCCTGGACGGGGGGCTGTGGCTGCGGCTCTCGGCCTTCGCCTACAACGAGCCGGGCGATTACGATCGCCTGGGCGATATCGTCGCCGGTGTCCTGGCTGCCTGAACCATGACGGCCCTGCTGATCCTGCTGGCAGTCGTCGCGGTGTGCGTGACGCTCTACACGCCGAACATCTCGGCAGCGTTGCTGGAGGCGCGCTACGCCCAAGTGCCGTCGCGCTTCCTGCGCGCGAGCATGCAGCGCATCCATTACCGGGACACCGGTCCTGCAGACGCGCCGGTCATCGTCATGCTGCACGAGATCTGTTCGGACCTTCATACCTGGGACGGCTGGGCCGAGGCGCTGTCGGAGCAGTATCGTGTGATCCGATACGACATGCCGGGTTTCGGATTGACCGGTCCGGATGCCGAGACCGACTACACGACGCTGCGCACGCTTACCGTACTCGCCTCGATACTGGACATGCTGTGCGTCCGCCGCGCCATCCTGGTCGGCAATGCCCTTGGCGGCCGCATCGCCTGGCAGTTCGCTGCTCGGTTTCCCGAACGGGTGGAGAAGCTGGTGCTGGTCGCGCCGCGCCATCCGCTGGACGTCAAATGGCCGTTGCTGACGGTGTGGCAGCGGACGCTGCTGCCGGTCGTGCTGCCGGCGTGGTTCGTGCGCCGGACGCTGCGCGAGGCCTGGGGCGACCCGCGGCGGCTGACGGACGCGACGGTGGCCCGCTACCACGACCTGTTGCGGCGTCCTGGCGTCCGCCGTGGCCTATCGGCGCGGAGCATCCTGTTGGTGATGAACCTGCGCGAA
>NZ_DASZTJ010000181.1:0-15778 GCF_035548235.1 Rhodopila sp. | reverse complement strand
GAGCGCGCGTTGGCCGACGCCAGGACGGCCGAGGCGGAGATCATGCAATCCGGCCCGAAATCCAGGCTGCACGGCATCCCGATCGGCCTGAAGGACATCGTCGATACCAAGGGCCTGCCGACCACCTGCCAGTCCGCGATCCTGCAGGACAACATCCCCGAGACCGATGCCACCTGCGCCACGAAACTGGCCGAGGCCGGCAGTGTCCTGATGGGCAAGCTGACGACCCATGAATTCGCCGATGGCGGCCCATCCTTCGACCTGCCCAAGCCGCCTGCCGCCAATCCATGGAATCCCGAGCACTTCACCGCCGGCTCCTCCAGCGGCACCGGCGCGGCCGTGGCCTCGGGGATGATCCTCTGCGGCATCGGCACCGACACCGGCGGCTCGATCCGCGGGCCCGCCGCGCTCTGCGGCATCGCCGGCATCAAGCCGACCTATGGGCTCGTCTCCCGCGCCGGCGTGGCCCCGGCGGCGTTCAGCCTGGACCATATCGGGCCGATGGCCTGGACCGCCGAGGATTGCGCGCTGATGCTGCAAACCCTCGCCGGCCACGACCCGCGCGATCCCGCCAGCGCCAACAGGCCTGTTCCCGATTACACCGCGCTCCTGGGCATGAGCCTCAAGGGTGTCCGGATCGGCATCATCCGCCACTTCCATGAGCAGGACAGCCGGGTCAGCGCGCCGACCATCAAGGCGATCGATGACGCGGTGATGGTGTTCCGAGACCTCGGCGCCGAGATCAGCGAGGTCACGCTCTCCCCATTGCAGGATTGGCACGCTTGCGGGTCGTTGATCTCGATGACCGAACGCGCCGCCGCCTATGACGAATGGGCGCGGACCCGGCTGGGCGATTTCGGCGACCGGGTGCAGCGGCGGTTGATGCTGGGCGCGCTGGTCTCAGGCGTGGATTACGTACAGGCGGTGCGCCGGCGGCGGGAACTGCGGGACGAGTTGAAGGCGGCGATGGCAGGGCTGGACGTGGTGGTCACCGCCGGCGCGGCCGGGGAGGCGCCGAAACTCGACGGCGTCGAACGCTGGGACGTCTTCGCGCGTCCGAGCTTCACCATCCCGTTCAATGTCTCCGGCTATCCGGCGATCAGCGTCTGCTCGGGATTCGGCCCTAACGGGCTGCCGCTGTCGCTGCAGATCGTCGGCACGCCGTTCCAGGAGGCGAAGGTCTTCCAGGTCGCCGACGCGTTCGAGAAGGCCACGCCGCACCGGAACCCAAGGCCGGCGATGGTGGGGTAGGCGGAAGGCGCCGGTATTCCCATCGGCCCCCATCTCCTTCTGTTCGTCACAGCCGGCCTTGTGCCGGCCACCCGCGACTTGCGGTATTGAGGGCCTCAAAGTCGTGGGTAGCCGGCACGAAGCCGGCCATGAGGTGGGACAGAAGAAAGGGCGGGGGAAACGATCCCATCAAGTAACCCAACCACATTCCCCAATAAGGCACCCATGACCCATCATACCCTGCACGCCAGTCCCGAGACCGTCCGCCTGGGCGTCTTCAACGCGACCTATCCGCCGGTCATGACCATCCGGTCCGGCGACACCGTCACCGTCCAATGCGTGTCCGGCCGCAAGGACGTGCTGCCGCCGGCCTCCGCCGGCCTCAGCATCCCCCCGGCGCTGGCGGCGATCCTCGACGCCAACCCGACCTATAGCGCGGGCCACATCGTCACCGGGCCGATCGCCATCGACGGCGCGATGCCCGGCGACATGCTGGAGATCCGCATCGACGCGATCGAGCCCGGCGCCGACTGGGGCTACAACCTGATCCGCCCGCTGGCCGGCACGCTGCCCGAGGACTTCCACGACATCACGCTGATGCACATCAAGGTGGACAAGGACCGCCATGTCTGCACGCTGCCCTGGGGCACGGAACTGCCGCTCGCGCCGTTCTTCGGCGTCATGGGCGTCGCCCCGCCGCCGGCCTTCGGCACCATCGCTTCCAAGGAGCCGCGCATCCATGGCGGCAATCTCGACAACAAGGAACTGACCGCCGGCAGCACGCTGTTCCTGCCGGTCTGGGTGCCGGGCGGCAATTTCTCGGTTGGCGACGGTCACGGTGTGCAAGGCGACGGCGAGGTCTGCGTCACGGCGTTGGAGATGTGCCTGACCGGGACCTTCACCTTCACGCTGCACAAGGCCGAAACCCCGTCACACCCGCTGCTGGCGATGCCGAAGGCCGAGACGCCGACGCATTTCATCAGCATGGGCCTGAACGAAGACCTCGACCAGGCGATGAAGCAGGCGCTGCGGGAGATGATCGCGTTCATCACCAGCCGCACCAACTTGTCGCGCGAGCAGGCCTATGCGTTCTGCTCGCTGGCCGTGGATTTCCACGTCACCCAGACGGTGAACGGGGAGAAGGGCATTCACGGCATGCTGAAGAAAGGCCTGCTGTTCTAAACCGGTTTCACCGCGCCGCCAGCCGCACCACCGCGCCGGCGACGTCCAGCAGGTCCAACAGCCGCGCGACGTAGTGGTCGTGGACCGCGAAGCCAGGGGCAGCGGGGTCCTCCATCTGCCGCTCCAGCGCATCCAGCAACCGGCGCAGCCGCATCTGGTGCAGCCCCAGCTTCCGCTGCACCGGATCGGCCACGACCCCCGCAAAGGCCGAGGCCAGCGTGGACGCCGCCAGCAGGCCGCCGGTCAGTCCCGCCACCAGCACCGCCGAGGGCGCGATCGGGAACAGCGAATACCACAGCGACCCGAGCGCGCCGCCCATCGGGAAGGACATGACGGCGGCCCGCTGGGCGATGGCTGTTGCCAGCGTCGGGCCAAGCGACAACGCCCCCGGCGTCAGCTTGCGCAGCGCCAGCGCCCCCGCGCTCAGGCTCAACAGCGCCGTCGTGATCTCACTCGCCGCCGCTCGGGTACGCGCGTATTCGTCCATTGCGAGCTCGAGACGATGGCGGAGCGCCGGATCGTCACCTCGGGCGATCAGGGTTTCGAGCGCGGGGGCCACGGCCTGGACCACGCGGGGATCGGCCAGAATGGTTTCGGCGAGTGCGTCACGCTTCGCCACGCGGCTGCCGTCGCGATAGGGCAGTTCCAGCAGATCGGCATGCAGCCGCCAGGCGAGTTCCCGCCCGACGGCCGTATCGACAACCAGCCGCGTATTGCCTAGACGATTGGCCACGCGCGGCACGCCGAGCTTGCGGGCGAACTGGGCGGCGAGGAGAAGGCCGACCTGCGGGCCGGCCATGGTCAGGTTGAACGGCGCCTTGGCGATGTCCCATCCCAATGCCGAGCGGTGCAGGCGCATCGACCCGCGCAGCGAGAAGTTGGCGTCGACGAAAGTCGGCACGCGTGACCTGCGACTCACGAAATAGTTTCGGATGCCATCACTGACGATGTCACGCGCCAGGTCGTTCATTCCGGAATCGGTCTCATCATCGCCGGTTCCGTCTTTTGTTACGCCTGTATTGTCATGTGTCAAAGCCTGGTCCATGGCCCACCGTTTTCGTTATCTTTCGCTCTATGCCAGAGTGGTGGAATCTGTCTAAAGTTTCATAAAACAATCCAAGGAGGGACAATGTCCACGACGCGAACTGGCGGCGGGCAGCAAGACGACGCGACCCTGGAAGCTGCCGTGATGAAGCGGGTGTTCTGGCGCCTGATGCCATTCCTGCTCGCTGCCTATCTGGTTGCGTATATCGACCGGGTCAATGTCGGCTTCGCTTCCTTGCAGATGAACAAGGCCCTCGGCATCGATCCGACCATTTTCGGCCTGGGCGCCGGCATCTTCTTCATCGGCTACTTTATCCTGGAAGTGCCCAGCAACCTGGGGCTGGAGCGGTTCGGCGCGAGCCGCTGGATCGCGCGCATCATGATCTCCTGGGGGATCATCTCGGGGGCCTGCGCACTGATCACCGGATCGACCAGTTTCCTGGTGCTGCGCTTCCTGCTGGGCGCGGCGGAGGCCGGGTTCTTTCCCGGCGTCATCCTGTACCTGACCTATTGGTTCCCATCCGAATACCGCGCCAAGATCGTCGGCATCTTCATGGTGGCGATCCCGGTGGCAGGACTGACCGGATCGCCGATTTCGGGCGCCATCCTGGGCCTGGACGGCGTGCTGGGCCTTGGCGGCTGGCAATGGGTGTTCGTCCTGGAAGCGATACCGGCCGTGCTGATGGGCGTCTTCAGCTTCGTCTGGCTGACCGATCGGCCGGAGAACGCTACGTGGCTGAGCCCCGCGGAACGCGCCTGGCTGACCGGCAAACTGGCCTCGGAGCGGAGCCGGACGACCAAGGTGAAGCAGTTGTCGGTCTGGCAGACCATGGTCAACAAGCATGTGCTGGTGATGGCGCTGGTCTATTCCGGGGCGGCGGGCGCGTCGTCGGCGATGGCCGTCTGGCAGCCGCAGGTGATCAAGTCTTTCGGGCTGAGCAACCTGGAGACCGGCTTCCTGAACGCCGTGCCCTATGCGATCTCGGCGGTGTGGATGGTCCTGTGGGGTCGCTCGTCGGACCGCACCGGGGAGCGGGTCTGGCACAACGCGCTGCCGCTGGGGTGGATGGGCCTGGCGATGATCGCCACGTTCTGGGCCCCTAACCTCTGGGTGCTGCTGCCGATCCTGACGCTGGTCCTGGCCGGAACTTACGCGAGCAAAGGGCCGTTCTGGGCGTTGTCGTCGGAATGGCTGTCCGCGCCGGTGGCTGCGGTGGGCCTGGCGCAGATCAATGCCCTGGGCAACCTGTCGGGTTTCTTCGCGAACTTCCTGATCGGCTGGATCAAGTCCGCGACCGGCAGCTTTCCGCTGGCGATCATGCCGATCGCCATCCTGGCGCTGGTCGGCACCGTGGCGGTGCTGCTGGTCGGGCGTGGCCAACCGCGCACCGTCCCGGTTTCGCCGATCGGCAGGTCGGCTTAGGGAAGCTTTAACCTTTCATCGCGATAGTCCGCTTCGGGTGGCTGGCCACGGCGTGGCCAGCCGTCTGATTCGATGAAGCGGCGCATCGCGTGTCCATGACGCGCGGTCCTCGGCAGGGGCTGGCCTACAAGCATGGCACGCAGGGACGGCAAAAAGGGCGCGGGTATCATCATCCGCAAGACCGAGGAGGTGCATGGCGCCCACCATGGCGGCGCCTGGAAGGTCGCATACGCCGACTTCGTCACCGCGATGATGGCGTTCTTCCTGCTGATGTGGCTGCTGAACGCGACGACCGAGGCGCAGCGCAAGGGCCTCGCCGATTATTTCAGCCCCAGCAACCTGATGTCGCACGCCTCATCCGGGTCGGGTGAGCCGTTTGGCGGGCATACGCCCTATGACAACGGGGAGTTGGCGTCCGACCGCGGCACCGTGCAGGTGACAGTGGGCAAGCGGCCGGTCGTGGACATGACCGATGACGGCGACGATCCCGTTTCACAGAACAGCCATCATGCGCGGCAGGGCGACGGGGTAGGGCGCGGTCCGGTCCCCGACGACATGGACCAGGACGACAAACCCGATCCCAATGCGCGCGGCCAGTCGGGGCGTCGCCAGGCCGTCGGGCCTGGTGGACCGATGAGCGAGCAGCGTGACGGTCAGCCGCTGACCCGCACGCCGGGCGACGTCGACCTGCAGGCGGCGATGCGCCAGGCCGAGAAGGCGTCGTTCGAGCGTGCGGCCCAGCAGATCAAGGACGCGGTCCGGAACGATCCAGCGCTGGCGGAACTGTCGAAGCAGCTTGCGGTCGACATGACGCCGCAGGGCCTGCGCATACAGATCATGGATGAGGTGAAGTTGCCGATGTTCCCAAGCGGGTCCTCCGTGCCGAATGAGCGTACCCGGCTGCTGATCCAGAAGATCGTGCCGGTACTGATGAAGCTGAACAAATCGATCTCGATCGCCGGACATACCGACGCGCAGCCGTTTCCGGGGCCGGGCCGTACGAACTGGGAACTGTCGACTGAACGCGCCAATGCCACGCGCCGCCTGCTGGTGGAGGGCGGATTCCCCGATGCTCGGGTTCAGTCCGTCACCGGCCACGCGGACCGTGAGCCGTTGCTGCCGAACGATCCAATGGCCGCTGCCAATCGCCGGATCGCCATCATGGTGCTGCATGATCCGCCCCCGGCGGCACTGCCCCAAACCTCGGCATCCCAAGCGTCGACGCCGCCTGCCGCTATCACGCATTAAAGGAGGAACGCATGCTCACAGTCGGCGGCTTAGTGTTCCTGCTCTTGTGCGTCTTCGGCAGCTATATCGTGTCGGGCGGCAGCCTGGGGCCGCTGGTCGAGGCTCTGCCGTTCGAGATGTGGACGATCGGCGGCGCGGCCGTCGGCACCTGCGTGATGGCCAACAGCATCAATGACCTGAAGCATCTGGGCGGCGCGATGGTCAAGATGCTGAAAGGGGCAGCGTTCCGGAAGGGCGATTACGTCGACCTGCTGAGCTTGCTGTTCCACCTGACGAAGCTCGCCTCCAACAAAGGCGTGGTGGCGATCGAAGCCCATGTCGAGCAGCCGGCCGAGAGCGAGATCTTCCAGAAATTCCCGAAGGTCCTGAAGAACCATCACGCGCTGACGATGATCTGCGACTACCTGCGCATGTTCACCATGAACGCCGACGATCCGAATCAGATCGAGGACCTGATCATGCGCGAGTTGAAGAAGACGCTGGCGGAGGAACTGCATCCCTCGCACATGATGCAGACCATGGCGGATGCGCTGCCGGCACTGGGAATTGTGGCGGCGGTGCTGGGCGTGGTGAAGACGATGTCGCATATCGACCAGCCGCCGGCCGTGTTGGGCGCCATGATCGGCGGCGCGCTGGTCGGCACGTTCCTGGGCGTCCTGTTGGCCTACGGGATTGCCGGCCCGTTCTCCAATCGCATGCGCGGCGTGGTGGAGGAGGAAGCCAAATACCTGGAGGTGATTCGCGCCGTGCTGGTCAGCCACCTGCACGGCAATGCCCCGCCGGTCAGCGTCGAGACCGGGCGGAAAATGGTGCCGTCCCAGCACATGCCGACGTTCCTGGAGCTGGAGGAGGCGACTGACGCGATCAAGGTGTAACAGGAACGTCCCATATCTTGCTTTTTCATCGGTCCGGCGCACACTACGGATATGAAATCGCGCCTGACCGGCCTGTTGCCACGTGGCCTGCTGCCAAACGGCCTGCGGAACGCGGGGTTGGCTGGCGTTCTGGGCAGCATCCTATGGCACGGCGCCGCGACGGCGCAGGCGCCCGTGCCGGTCGAGAGTCATTACGAACTCTACGCCGGCGGTTTGCAGATCGCCGATGTAAAGACCGGCATCGAAATGGGGCCGCGATCGTACCAAGTGCATCTAGCTTATCATACCACGGGCCTCGTCAACCTGTTCTCCCGAGGCGTGAACGACACGACCGTCACGGGCGTCTGGCAAGGCAACATGGCGCAGCCGACCGATTGGCATGCCCAGGGATCCTGGAGAGGCGATCCGCGGCTGGCGGACATCGCATTCGTCGCGGGCATGCCCGTGGTCCGGCAGTTGGATCCAGCCGACGCGCAGGAGCGGGGGCCGGTGCCCAATTCGCTGAAAGCCGGGTCGATCGACACGCTCAGCGCAATGATTGATCTGCTGCGCGAGGCCACATTGGCCAGACGTTGCGATCTTTCCGACAGGACTTTTGACGGCCACCGCATCATCCAGTTCGTCAGCCGCACCGTTGGACCTGAGACACTGGGCCCCTATCGCGGATCGTGGTTCACCGGATCGACGCTGCGATGCGATTTCACCGGCACCCCGATCGCCGGCATGAAAACCGGTGATTCCGCCGATGCCCGACCGTTCCGTGGCTCGATCTGGATCGCATCGCCGGTTGCGGGCGCGCCGCCAATCCCGGTACGCATGGCATTCCAAACGCGTTGGTTCGGCGACGCGGTGATGTACCTGATGCAGGCCCAGGCCGCCCCTGGGCTGCTGGTCGCGGGAGCACATTAGCCTCAGCCACCCGCCTTCGTCCCCCCTTCAGTCCATGGGATCACCGACACGGAAAGCGTCCCTGATCCGCCGTACACGCCCCGCCGGATCGACCAGGATCACGTCGAACCGGACGCCCTTCCGACCCCAATCCGGATGCAGGCAAAGCAGCATCTCGCACGCCGCGGTCAACCGGTTCATCTGCCGGCGCGTCAACGCCGCCGCCGCCTGAGCGAGGGTCGGGCGAGCCTTCACTTCGATGATGGCAAGAAGGCCTTCTTTGTCGGCAATGAGGTCGATCTCGCCCGCCGGGGTACGGACGCGCTGGCCCAGCACGGCCCAGCCATCCGCTTCGATCGCGCGGCGAGCCGTCGCCTCGGCCGCGAGACCGGCGGCGTGACTGGTCAAAGGACGCACGCCAAGCGCCGCGGCCCGGTGGGATGGAGGCATGCGGGCAGAATGACGGAGGGGGGCTAACAAACGGTAAACTCGTTCCCCCCGCGCGTCAGGCCGTGAACCGAAGCGTCGTCATCAAGCCTGCATCGGCTCGCCGAACGGAACCCAGGCCTTGCCGTCGAACCGTTGCAACCGCAACCGCTTGATCGCCAGGAAGTCCGTCGGCGTGGTCGTGAACCGGATGCCGGCGTGGAACATCGGCAACTGGATATCCAGGTTCGCGGCCTGCTTCATGATGTTTTCCCGCGACAGGTCGTTGCCGCATTGCTTGAAGACCTGCATCCCGGTCTGCGCGCCGCAATAGCCGTAGACGTTGTTGATGTCCGTAAGATCGCCGTCGGGCTGGTATTTCCGCATGAACGCCAGCCAGTCCTTGTAGCCGGGATCGGCCTTCCACTGAGGATCGGATGGGTCCTTCATGTACGACCCGGTCACCAGCCCGATCCCTTTGTCCAGCCCCGCCGGCGCGATGCCCGAGGAGACCGAGGCCATCGTCGTGGTGATCACGTAGAGCGGGTTCCAGTTCAGGTCGCGTACCTTGCGCAGCGCCATGGCGCCGAACTTGGGAATCCCTCCGGTGAACAGCGCATCCGCGCCGGAGGCTTGCAGCTCCACGATCTGCGAATCGATCGTCGGATCGGTCGGTTCGTAGCTGGTGATCTTGACGATCTGGTTCACCTTGTCGCCAAGCGCGTCCTTGAAGCCCTTCAGGAAATCCAGACCGGAATCGTCGTTCTGATACAGCACGCCGATCTTCGCGTTGGGCTTCTGGCTGAGTATATATCTTGCGTAGATACGCCCTTCGATCTGATAGCTGACCTGCCAGCCGATGGTCCACGGATAGTGCTGGGGATCGTCGAACCCGGTGTTTCCCGACGCGATGAAAAGCTGCGGTACTTTCTTCGCATTCAGGTATTTGCGCGTCGCCACGTTGGTCGGCGTGCCCAGCGGCTGCATCAGGCAGGCGACGCCTTCTTCCTCGACCAGCTTGCGGGTCTGCTCGACCGTCTTGGGCGGGCTATAGCCGTCGTCCAGCGATAGCAGCTTGATCTTCCGCCCGTTGATCCCACCTTGATCGTTGATCATCTTCACATATGCCAGCTCGGTTCGTCCGATCGGCGCATAGCTCGATGCGGGTCCGGAATAGGGCATGGTCTGGCCGATCAGCAATTCCTTGTCGGTCACGCCGGGGGCCTCCTTCGCCGGCGCGATCTGGGGCACGGCGAGCGGCGCGGCGAGTGCGGTCCCTGACAGGATCAGGGCCCTGCGGCGTGTGAGCATATGGGTCAAACCTTTCCTTGGTAACGTTTCATTCTCATGACTATGGTGTCGAGCAGGTGCGGCCGCATCCGTTCCGTCCATGGTGTATGCGCCGCCTTGGCCCAGGCGTCCGAATGTGAAACGGCCACGTCGCGCAGGTGGTAGACGGCGACGAACCCACGCTCCGACGCGCGGTCGGCGGCCTGGAACCGGCGGGCGGCGAGCACGCCGGGGACGGCGGCAAGCTGTGGCAGGTGCTCTTCGTTGTACCAGGCGGTGAACTCGGCCTCGGTGCCGGGCTTGGGGGTGATCGCCGCCATGAGCAGACCGCCCGCGCCCTCCGGTGCGGCGGCGTCACCGGGCACGATCTGCGTTCCCTCGAACCGCAGCAGGCGCCGGGCCATGGCAGTCACACGCTTGGTCCATGGCGTCTGATGTGCTCCGCTCACTGCCAGATAGGCGGGGGATCGGAGAACGGAATGGCTGGCGAGGTCGTAGGTGGCGATGTGAAGATTGGGATCGTCCTCTCCGATCCAGCGCTCTGCGTTGAGGAAACCAGGAACCCGGAGACGTTCCGGGACATGTTCCCGGTCATACCAGGCGTGGAATTCGTCGGCATGGGTCGTCCGCAAATCAAACGCCATCAGCAACAGCCCCTTGGCCATGCTGCCCGCCCTCCCTTTGTTTATCGGCAGTCTGGCACGCCGCCGCCGGCGTTGCCAGTCCCGGCGGATTGAGGCATGCAGCCGAATGATCAAAGGAGATGTGCGATATGCCCTTCCTGACCGAACCGGAACCCGAGCGGGGCGCCAGGCTGGAGATCTTGCCGGGAATCAGCCGGATCGTGGCGAACAACCCGGGCCCGATGACATTCTTTGGGACCAACACATGGCTGATCGACAGTGCGGACGGGACGATCGTCCTCGATCCCGGTCCGGAGGATGATCCGGAGCATATCGAGGCCATCCTGCGCCACACCGACGGCAAGGTGGCGCTGATCGTCGTATCGCATACGCATCATGACCATGTCGGGGCGGTACCGGCGTTGAAAGCGGCCACCGGTGCCAGGACGGTCGGGTTTCGCACCAGCGCGATCGATACGTTCCAGGCGGACATCAAGCTGGACCATGGCGATACGATTGCCGGGATGACTGCCTTGCACACGCCTGGACACCGGTCTGACCATCTGTGCTTCTCGTTGCCGCGGCAGGATGAGACCATCCTGTTCAGCGCCGATCATGTGATGTCCTGGTCGACCAGCGTCGTCAGCCCGCCGGACGGCAACATGGCTCATTACTTCAATAGTCTGAAAGTGCTGCTGGATCGCGACGAGGCCGCCTATCTGCCTGGACATGGCCCGCTGCTGCGCAATCCGCAGAACCTGGTGCGGGAGATGCTGACCCATCGCGTGCTGCGCGAGCAGTCGATCCTGAAGAAGCTGACGGAGGGGCCGACGGATCCGGCGGCGATTGTCGACAAGCTGTATCGCGGGCTGAAACCCCGGCTTCACAAGGCGGCGGAGCGCAGCGTGCTCGCGCACCTGCTGAAGCTGGAGGAGGAGGGGAAGGCCACGCGGGATGGGGACGTGTGGGTGTCGGTGTAGGGAGGGATGGCGGGGGCGCACTGGCCTTGGGCTGTTGACCAGCTTGCAGGCCGTTTGAGGTGGCTACGGAGCGTGTAGTAGGCCAATTGCAACCAGATAGGCTGCTGCACTGCCGTACGTTTGCGCGGCTCGCCGTGCGTCGTGCAATGCCATCAACCTGTTCCCCTACCGAAATACGCCCACACGCCTTGCTGTCAGGCCGCTGAAACGCTTGACACTTCCCCCCCTCGGGAGGAGGAAGATGTCCGAAAGCGATGGCGCAGCTTCGCAAGAGGGCGATCAACAAACACCAGCAGTGACCATGAAATAAGTCCTGTGAGAACCGTCGCGATAATGATGGAGTAAGGATGCCACGGCGAACCGAAATAATGTTCGCCGGGCCCTAGCGCGACGTGATGAATGAGATAGATAGAATAACTCATTTGTCCGATCACGACAAATGGCCGGCTCGCTAGGATTCTGCGTATGAAGTTGGCACGGTCCCAGCTAATGACAGCCGTAAAGAACGGCATCAGACAAATTCCTTGCATTGTGTAGCGTATTGTTTGTCTAAAACCTTCGTCGCGAACGACGAACGCCATCAGCAATCCGAGCATGCCAGCGGCAAAGCACTTTCGTCCGGAAAGGATCCGGTAGGCCTGTTCTCCCCAGCGGGTCTCAAACATTATTCTGAGTAAGGCTCCGTAAAGTATCGAATCGACGCGGGTGTCTGTGGCCATGTAGATATAATCGGAGGAGAAACCTAGAAGATAGAAGGCGATAAAGCGCCATAGCAAAACCACGGCAGCCAACCCGACAACGATCATGCAGAGTTTTTCGGCGTTACCGATAGTCCGGCGCACCAACCAAGGCCATAACAAGTAAAAATGCTCTTCTATCGCCAGAGACCAGTATACGCCAAATGGAAGAACCCATTGAAAAGTCATGTTTGACGCAACGTCAAAGTAATTAGTATAATAGAATAGTGCGGCCGCCGATGTTGCGATCGGTATAGGACCTCCGCCAACTGCCGTTCTGGTGTAGACACAAAAAATATTGGCCAGAGCCACGGAAATGACAAGCGATGGCGTCAGGCGGAGCCACCTCCGCAGGTAGAAGCGAGGAATATCAACACGCTTCGTTTTGGAGTATTCTGCGAAGAAAAGGGTTGTGATTAGATAGCCGCTGAGGAAGAAGAACAGAGTTACCCCGAATCCCCCTGGTATATAGGGGATCAGCTTGAAATGCGCGGCAACGACGATGCCAATCGCGACTGCTCTCACGCCGTCCAGTTCGGGAACGTAGCCGACTGACGCTCGCGGTGGAGACGCTTCTCTCAAGCCTGAGCTGCCCATTGCCGAAAACCCTCTGGTCGAACGTTGAAACTGCGACGGAACTGAGACGAGGTATTGGTTACCAATATGCTGGAGCAAACCTAGAGGCTGGATCGGGAGGAAAACAACGGCCCGATGGCCCGTTCAACGATGGGGGCCGATCGATGTCAGGATAACAAGCAAAGATCATGTCAATTTATAACAACATCTACAAAATATTGCAACAAAATACTGCAATAAATAACTGTCATCGCAGGTTGGCAGGAGGCAAATCGTTCTGCACGCCGTGCGCGATTTAAGTGGGCTGCTTAAGCGTATATGGTGCAAAGTTGGTTTTCACTTTGACTAAATCGCTTGATCGGACTCCATCTGCATTGTCCACTACTTATAGTGGTGGATCAGATAGACCTTCCGGTGTCGTCGCAGTCACCGCGAGCCCATTCCCGCGGCGACGCGTAAGTGGCTGACTTGTACCGGATGTGTCAGGAGCATGGAAACGTCTGTCAACCGGTTCTGTAGTGCCTTTGCCTATACAACGAAGCCAATGCTGGATTAGCCGCACTGTAGATGCTTCGCTTCTGTCGGGCGACCGCTAAGCTGGCGTCGCACATCCAGGCACACAAGAAGAATTGTAACGTCGTGATTTGCCCTGGCGCCAAAAGAATTGCCTCGCTAATAGCCATGACAAGCAAACCGACTAGGAAGGCGATCGTAGTGCGTCCGAGATAGGGATCAGCGTATCGGATGCAAAGCTTGGCTTGGCGGAAACTGCGATACATGATCACGAGAACCAGGATCGTGCCGACTAGGCCGAGCTGTAACAAGAGTTCCAGCAGGCCATTGTGCGCTTCGGGTACCGTCCAGACCAATGCCCTATCGATCTCGACCGCATCCGGATTGGAAAGAAGCCAAAATCCGTTGAGACCCCAACCGAGCAGCGGTTTCTTTAAAATTTCTGGAATCACATACGGCCAGATCTCCGTTCGTCCTGTCAGTGTCGCATCCTTTCCAAGTGCTTCAAACAATATGTCTGGTGCGATGGCGATAACTGTCAGGGCGATTAGCATGCATCCAATTAGGCAATAGCAAAGAATCCGAGCTGCGCCTCGCCGTGAATATAAGGTCATAACCGTCAGCATGGCGATGTAGACCAGTCCCACCAGCAGGGATGTCGACGATTTCGCCGCAACAGTCATGGCAATGCAAAATACAATAGCGACCCCATATTTGAGGCGTCCCTTGCGCTCCGCCATGAAGCAATACAGGGCTGCCAGGACACCTCCCGTCATGGCCTCCGCAAGTGCGTTCTTGTATGAAAACGCGCCGCGGAAATCCGTATGCCCGATTGCCGTCGAAAGGTATCCGTAGGGTGTAAATGCCAGCGCCAGCGAGGCGAGACCTGCCATCACAGCCACTAGAACGGTGATTTTCATAATCCTGTCGACCGGAACGCTGTACACCATTCCCAGCGCCGCAACAGCGACGCAGGCGTTGTTGATGCCGGTCCGGACCGAGGCGCCCATGTCCGTTGACCAGGCTGCGGACACCAGCCCTAGGCCAACATACAAGAGTGGCAGAATATTGATTGTCCGAAGTCTCGCCAGCGTGACCCGGCTTCGCAACATGAGAAACAGCGCCGCCGCGATGGAAAGCACGTTAAGCAATTGCGTGAGTTTATCACCGCCCTTGCCTTCCCACTCCCCGTACAGCGTCCGGTCGAGGACGGCGAGGGAACCCATGCACTGCACGATGGTGAAAGCGATGGCACAATTGACCAGCGTCTTCATGGGCGCCTTCCACCATACCCACGACAACGCCGATCCTGTCGAGCAGTGCGGAACGTCGTCGCCAATATGTTTTTTGAAACAGACGTGACCCAGCGAGAAATCTGCTGCCTGACTGCCACCAGATCGTCAAGCTGAGTTCCTACCCGTCCGCGGGTAAGCGCATGAGATGGCATGATCAAGTTCGGTCTGTCCCGGCCCAAGATTGCGTGGAAGCGCAAGGAGTATATAAAACAAAAAATGTCAGATTGCAATATTTATGGAACAAGACGGACTAGGCTAAAATTCCTATACAACTACTGATGGTCCCATTCGGTTGCCGATGCATCAGGTCAAGATTGCCCTTAGTCAACTATTCAATATCGGATTATCACGACAGGGGCCGCTGATGCCACGAGATTTCCGTCCCCATGGAAAGAAACGGCGGCGCCGCCCTTTTAAGGCGCCCGTCCCCAATGGCTTTAGCCACAGGCGAACCTGTGGCTAAAGGGAAGTCCGTTCGCACTATCTCCTTCCGCTTATGGACACTTCGTGAGGCTATGATAGCAGGCGCCTGCGTCGACCGCGGAGGTAGCCAAGTAGGGTTTGGCTGCCCCATAGCCGATAGCCGGGCTCTGAGCCGTCAGGGCGAAGTTGAAGCTTGAGGCCCCGACCAAGGAGGGGTTCACGTTACACTTGTTAGAGGTGCAGGACATCGTATCCGGCGAGATGATGGCGTTCCCGTTAGGGCCCCAGCCCCAGGGGGGGTTCCCGCCGTAGGTCACGTTGGTGGTCCAGGTATTGTTCGCATCCGTGACGCCAGCAGCGCTACCACCCAACAACGGAACATTTGCCATCAATGGACATGGTGCCGGAGCAATGTCGTACGAGGCGCCCTTGCATCGCGGATCGGCAGTGCTTGCTGCTGGTATGGCGATCGCGACATTGTTGGTGAACACATTTTGAACACCACCGGCTTCATGGATTTCGCCTCTGGGGAAGCCGGAGTTGAAGGGGTCCAGATTGTTATTGTACGCCGTGTTGTTGGAAACGGTGACATAGGAGGACCGGAAAATCTCAACGCCCCGGCCACCGTTGTTGTAAGTGACGTTGTTCGCGACCAGCGTTTGGTTCGGATACAGTACGTTGTCGACTCCGGATCCATTGAACGTATCCATGATGATGCCGTTGCCATCCGTATCGTAGGGATTCGAGGCGGTTCCGCATTGAGTAAGGATATTGTTGTATGAAACATTCCACGAGATGATTTGATGGTACGGGGCGTAAGTCTTGTCCATCGTCGTCAGCGTATAGTTCGGGGTCGCCTTCGCAACCACGATACCGATGCCTGAGCCCTGAGCATCGCAGGTGACGTTGGCATTGTCGTACGTCGTGTTATGGAGCACATAGACCCAGTCGGACTCGTTTGTATTGATCCCTGCCTGCCCGTAGCCATGAACGATATTGTTGAGAGCCCAGAGATGGTGAACACT
>NZ_DASZTJ010000180.1:0-17698 GCF_035548235.1 Rhodopila sp. | reverse complement strand
TTGGCCGCACAAGAAGCTTGGCATTGGCCGGGCTGTGCAGGCAAGAAGCGATCATCGTCCCCCCGGTGGAGCACCATGTCCGATCAGCGCATAGTACCCGTCATCCTGTCCGGCGGTTCCGGCACGCGGCTTTGGCCGGTGTCGCGTGAGAGCTTCCCCAAGCAGCTCTGGCCCCTGGTGTCGGACCGTACCATGATGCAGGAAACCGCCGCTCGGGCCGCCGGACCCACCATCGCCCCGCCCGTGGTGGTCTGCAACCAGGAACACCGTTTCCTGATCGCCGAACAGCTCCGGGCCGTCGGCGTGCACGACGCCCGCATCGTGCTGGAACCGGTTGGCCGCAACAGCGCCCCGGCCATCGCCGCGGCGGCCGAGTTGGTGGCCGAGGAAGACCCGGACGCGGTGCTGTGGATGATGGCGGCGGACGCCTCGATCGCCGACCTTCCCGCCCTTTACGCCGCCCTCGACGCCGCGGTCACCGCCGCTCGGGCTGGCTACGTCGTGACCTTCGGGATGAAGCCGACGGCGCCCGAGACCGGCTATGGCTATATCGAAATCGGGGAGAAGCTGCCCGACGCCGAGGGTGTCCACGCCGTGGCGCGGTTCCACGAGAAGCCGGATGCCGCGACGGCCGAGCGGTTCGCAGCGGATGGGCGGCACCTGTGGAACTCCGGCATGTTCGTCTTCACCGCCCGTACCCTGCTGCGGGAGATGGAGGCGCACGCCCCCGCCGTGCTGCCGCCGGTCCAGGCGGCGGTGAAGGCGCGGACCACCGACCTCGACTTCATCCGCCTGGGCGCCGAGGCCTTCGCGGCGGCCCCGTCGATCAGCCTGGACTACGCGGTGGCGGAGCGGACCCGGAAGGCGGCCGTGGTGCCGGCCGACCTCGGCTGGTCCGACGTGGGAAGCTGGAGCGCGCTTTGGGACCTGGGCGAGAAGGACGACGCCGGCAACGTCGCGGTGGGCGACGTGGTGCTGGAAGGCGCGCAGAACTGCTACGTCCGCAGCGACGGCATGCTGGCCGCCGTGGTCGGGCTGCAGGATGCCGTGGTGGTGGTGACCGAAGACGCGGTGCTGGCGATGCACCGCTCCATGGCGCAGGACGTCAAGAAGGTGGTCGACCGGCTGAAGGCCGACGGCCGGCCGGAGGCGACGGCGCATAACCGCTCATACCGGCCCTGGGGCTATTACGAGAGCCTGATCCAGGGCGACCGGTTCCAGGTGAAACGGATCGTCGTGGAACCGGGGCGGAAATTGTCGTTGCAGAGCCATTACCACCGAGCGGAGCACTGGGTGGTCGTGAACGGCACCGCCCGCGTGACCCGCGACCAGGAGGTGGTGATCCTGCGCGAGAACGAGAGCATCTACCTGCCGCTGGGCTGCGTGCATCGCATGGAAAACCCAGGGAAGATCCCCCTGACGCTGATCGAGGTCCAGTCCGGGGCCTATCTGGGCGAAGACGACATCGTGCGCCTGGAGGACACCTACAACCGGGTCTGAAGCTGGGCTCTCCTCAACCGGCGGTCCCACGGCGGGCGAGCGGCGCGATGAACTGCGGTTCGGTGTCCCACGGGAACAGGATCCACGTGTCCTGGGAGACTTCGGTGACGAAGCTGTCCACCGTCTCCCGCCCCGCCGGCTTGGCGTAGATACAGGCGAAATGCGCCTTGGGCAGCAACCCGCGAACGACCCTGGCGGTGGTCCCGGAATCGACCAGGTCGTCGATGATCAGGAACCCCGTGCCGTCGCCGGCCGCGCTGGGCGGCTTGGTCACCTTCGGCTCGCCGATCTCCTCGTCCTCGTAGGTGACGACGCAGACGCTTTCCAGCAGCCGCAGGTCGAGTTCCCGGGCGATGATCGCGGCGGGGATCAGGCCGCCGCGGCTGACGGCGACGATGCCCTCGAACGGGCCGATTTCCATCAGGCGCCAGGCCAGGGCGCGGGCATCCCGATGAAGCTGGTCCCAGGTGACGGTGTAGTAACGCGCTGCCATGCCGGTTTGTGGGCGGAAATCCGGCATCGATGCAAGAGGGTTTCGGTTTCTTCGGCGCCCATCCCAACAACTTGGTTTCACCGTTGATCCGGCATAGTGACATTTGCCCCGACTGGCCTTTTGATGGACCCATGGATGGTCATGTGACGCCGCCGCGGCTGGACGCGGGCCCTCTGCCGGACGCGGCTGTCGCCCCGCCGGCCGCCACCGGCACGCAGCCGTGCGCAACCGACGTCGCCGCGCCGTCACCCGCGGGCCCGCTGCGCCTTTTGCTGCCGGAGCGGCCGTTCTCGCCCGTTGTGTTCACCTCCCCCCATTCGGGCCGCGACTATTCCGCCGACCTGATGGCAGGCGTCCGCTTGCCACCCCCCGCACTGCGCCGCAGCGAGGACTGCTTCGTCGATGAGTTGTTCGAGGCGGCACCGGACAACGGCGCCCCCCTGCTGGCCGCCACCTTCCCCCGTGCCTTCTGCGACGTGAACCGCGAGGCGTGGGAGCTCGATCCGGCGATGTTCGCCGATCCGCTCCCGGACTGGGTGAACACCAGCAGCACCCGGGTCTCGGCGGGGCTGGGGACGATCGCGAAGGTGGTCGCCTCGGGCGAGGCGATCTATGGGGCCAAGCTGCCCTTCCGGGAAGCCGAGCGCCGTATCTTCACCTATTGGCGCCCGTTCCATGACCAGCTTGCCCGGTTGATCGCCGATATCAGGGAACGGTTCGGCTATTGCCTGGTGATCGACTGCCATTCGATGCCCTCCGGCGGGCAGGGCCGGCGGCCGGCCGATTTCGTGCTGGGCGACCTGCACGGCGCGGCCTGCGCCTCCCGCGTCACCCGGATGATCGAGGGGTTCCTGCAGGCCAGGGGTCACCTGGTCCGCCGCAACGATCCCTATGCCGGGGGCTACATCACCCGCCATTACGGCCGCCCAGGCGACGACGTGCACGTGCTGCAGATCGAGATCGCCCGCGGGCTGTACATGGACGAGACGCGACTGGAACGCAGCAGCGGCTTCGCTGCCCTGCGCGCGGTGATGACCGACCTCGTCGCGGAGACGACCCGTCAGGTTCACGACCTGATCGGCTGATCCGGCCATCAGCAAGGTGCCCGGCGGTATTTCGCTTGACGCCCGCCCCCTGCCGCATTGCATAGCACAAAATCCCGCCTGAGGGGGAAAAGGCTGGGCCATGGCCCTGACACTGACCGTTGAGAAGACCGCCGGAACCGATCTGTTCCAGCAGATCGCCGACGCCATCCGCTCGGCCATCGCTCGTGGCCAGGTGTGTGCCGGCCAGCGCCTTCCTTCTGCCCGGGTCCTGGCCCAACAACTCGACGTCGCGCGCGGCACGGTGGACGCGGCCTATGCGATGCTGGCAAGCGAAGGTGCCGTGATCTCCCGCCGGGGCGGCGGCACGGTGGTCCTGGGGAAGACGGGCGCGCCGCGCGTGCCGGCTGCGTCGACCCCCTTCATGTTCGCCTGCACCTCGGCTCAGTTGCCTCCGCCGATCCCGCTGCGGCCCAGGCTGCCGGCGCTCGACGCCTTCCCTGCCCCCCTTTGGAACCGGTTGCTGGCGGACGCAGCACGCGACCTGGCGCCGGCCGACCGAGCGGACCCGGACCCGGCGGGGGTGGGGGTGCTGCGGGCGGCGATCGCGGGCTGGCTCACGACCCAGCGCGGCGTGCCGTGCTCCGCCGGCAGCGTCATCGTGACGGCCGGCTTCCAAGGCGCGCTGACCCTGGCCCGCGGCGTGCTGCTGGCCCGGGGCGATCCCGTGTGGATCGAGGATCCCGGCCACCCGCCGGTCCGCCAGGCGCTGGAGGCCGCCGGCGCCCGCGTCGTCCCGGTGCGCATGGATGGCGACGGGCTGCGCGTCGCCTCCGGCATCGCCGCCGCGCCGAAAGCGAAGCTCGTGGTCGTCAATCCGGCCCATCACTATCCGACCGGCGTGGCGCTGTCCCTGCCCCGGCGGCTGGAGCTGCTGACCTGGGCGTCGGAGACCGGCGCCTGGGTGCTCGAGGACGACAGCGACGGCGTCTTCCGCCTGGCGGGACGGGCGCTGCCGACCCTGTACAGCCTGGATCGTGACCGGCGGGTGATCCACGCCGGCAGCTTCAGCCAGACGATGTTCCCTGCGCTGCGCCTGGGCTACGTGGTCGTGCCGGACGAATTGGGCGAGGCGTTCCAGCGCGCTGCCCGACTGCTGACACTGGGACAGCCGGCGCTGGAACAGCGGGCCTTGGCCAATTTCATCGCCAGGGGGCATTTCGCCCGCCATGTCAAACGCATGCGGCGCCTCTACGCGGAGCGCCGCGGGGCGATGATCGCAGCACTGCGGGACCAGTTCGGCGAGGCTTGCGTGCCGGACCTGCCCCAAGACGTTCGCCGGGGTGTCTCCCAGGGCATTCCCCAGAACATTCCCCAGGCCATCCCCCAGGGCCTTTCCCAGGGCCTTCCCCAGGGCCTTTCCCAGGGCGGCCTGCATTTGATCGCCCGTTTCCCGGATGCCCCCGACGATACGGTGCTGGCGAAACGGGCAGCGGCCGCCGGCCTGGCGCCGGTCGCGCTCTCGTCCCTGGCCGCCGCGCATGGCCAGGGACAAGGCCTGCTTCTTGCTTACAGTAATATTCCGGCAGACCAGGCCGACGATATCGTGAGCAAATTGAAGCAGGTCATCGATGCCGCGTGACACCTCCAGCGCGACGGAACCGGTGCGGCGGCGACGCGCCGTCGGCTCCCTCCGCCAAAGCCTTCTTCCCATCCTGCAGGCCCTGCCGCTCGGGCTGATTCTGTCGGTCTTCCTGCTGGTGCCGATGATCGTGCTGATCGTCGTCAGCTTCTTCGACTACACCAGCGTGCAGATCGTCCCCGCCTTCATCCTGACCAACTACCACGACGTCTTCACCTCCTCGGTGACGTGGGAGACCTATCTGAACACGCTGCGCTACACGGCCATCGTCTGGGCGGTGACCGCGGTGCTGGGCTTCACCGTGGCCTATGTCCTGGCATTCGAAATTCGCAGCAAGACGACCCAGATGGTGCTGTTCCTGGTCTGCACCGTGCCGTTCCTGACCAGCAACATCATCCGCATGATCTCCTGGATCCCCTTCCTGGGACGCGAGGGCCTGCTGAACCGCACCCTGCTGGCGCTGGGGCTGATCCACAAACCGCTGGAGTTCCTGCTGTTCTCGGACTTCGCGGTCGTGCTGGCCTATGTCCATTTGTATGTGCTGTTCATGGTCACGCCGATCTTCAACACCATGATGCGCATCGACCGCCGCCTGCTGGAGGCCGCACTCGACAACGGCGCCGGCTGGTGGACGACGGTGACGCAGGTGATCCTGCCGCTGTCGAAATCCGGCATCGCCATCGGCTCGATCTTCGTCGTCACCATGGTGATGGGCGACTTCATCACGGTGCGGCTCATGAGCGGCGGGCAGAGCGCCTCGGTCGGGCTGATGATCAGCAACCAGATCGGCCTGCTGCAATACCCGGCGGCCTGCGCCAACGCGGTGGTGCTGCTGGCGGTGGTGCTGCTGATGATCGCCGGCATCCTGCGCATCGTCGACATCCGGAAGGAGCTGTGAGCATGGCCGCGCCGCTTCGCCGCTGGGTGCTTCTGGGCGTGCTGGGCCTGTTCATCCTGTTCCTGTACGGCCCGACGCTGACGATTGCCGTGCTATCCTTCCAGGGACCGGATGGCGGGCTGACCTTCCCGATGAACGGGTTTTCCATCCACTGGTTCCGTTCGCTGTTCCAGGAGCAGGCAGTCGGCGATTTCGGCGGATCCCTGACCCGCTCCTTCATCCTGGCGGCGATGGTGATGGTGGCGACGGTGGCGGTCTCGCTCGCCTCGGGCATGGCATTTCGGAAGCGGTTCTGGGGCAGCGGGCCGCTGTTCACGCTGACGGTGGCGAGCCTGATCATTCCGTCGATCCTCGTCAGCCTCGGCGTCGGCCTGCTGTTCAGTCAGCTTGGCCTCGATCCCGACTGGTACAGCTCCGCCTTCGGGGCGCAACTGACCTGGACGCTGCCGTTCGGGCTTTTGATCATGTTCGCCGTGTTCAACCGCTTCAACGGCGCGTGGGAGGAAGCGGCGCGCGACATGGGCGCATCCGGCTGGCAGTCGTTCCGCCATGTCGTGCTGCCGATCATCCTGCCCAGCGTGATCGGCATCGCGCTGTTCGGGTTCACCCTGTCCTATGATGAATTCGCGCGCACGCTGCTGACCGCCGGCAGCGACAACACCCTGCCGCTGGAGATCTTCGGCATGACCACCAGCGTCACGACGCCGGTGCTGTACGCGCTGGGGACGCTGACGACGGCGTTTTCCTTCGTCATTATCGTCGTGTCCCTGCTGGCGGTGCAGGTCCTGGCGAGGAAACGGAAACGAACATAATGGCCAACGTCACGATCCTGGATCATCCGCTGCTGCGCCATAAGCTGACGCTGCTGCGCGACAAGGAAACGACCACCACCAAGTTCCGTCAGGTGGCGCGCGAGATTTCCATGCTGATGGCCTACGAGGTCACGCGCGACCTGCCGTTGGAATGGATCGACATCGAAACACCGCTGGAGCCGATGCGATCGGAATACCTGACGGGGAAGAAGCTCTGCTTGGTGTCGATCCTGCGCGCCGGCAACGGCATCCTGGAAGGGATGCTGGACCTGGTGCCCTCGGCCCGCGTCGGCCATATCGGCCTGTACCGCGACCACGCGACGCTGCGGCCGGTAGAATACTACCTGAAGCTGCCGACCGACGTGGCGGAGCGGCTGTGCATCCTGGTCGATCCGATGCTGGCCACCGGGAACTCGGCCGTCGCCGCGGCGACGCGGCTGAAGGAGGCGGGAGTGAAGCAGATGAAGTTCGTCTGCCTGCTGGCCGCGCCCGAGGGAGTGGCGACCTTCACCCAGGCGCATCCCGACGTGCCGGTCTACACTGGCGCGCTGGACCGGCAACTGGACGGCAACGGCTATATCCGTCCCGGCCTGGGCGACGCGGGCGACCGGTTCTACGGCACCCGGTAAGGGTTGGATCGCCGGCCGAACGGCAGCGGTGGTGCGACACCGCGCCGCACCGGATCCCGGTCTACGACCCGACACAGCGGCTGCCGCGCAGCCCCGCCTCCTGGTCGGAATCCCCACCCCGGGCAGCCACCTGACAGGCCGCGCCGTCTCCGCTACCGTCCCCCGAAACCACCCTGGGGGAAACCACCAATGCCAGCCGTCACCACCGAACGCCGCGGAGGCATCTCCATCATCCGCATCAACCGGCCGGAGCGGCTGAACGCCATCAGCCAGGCCGTTGCCGTCGAGATGCAGCAGGCCTTCAAGGCCTTCGACGCCGATCCGGAACAGAAGGTCGCCATCCTGTCGTCGGTGGGAACCCGAGCGTTCTCGTCCGGGGCGGATGTCAGCGACCTGCCGGAACTGTGGCGGGCGATCCCCTCCGTCGGCTTCCAGACCGAGAAGCCGATCATCGCCGCCACCACCGGCTGGGTCGTCGGCGGCGGCATCGTCATGGTGATGATGTGCGACATGCTCGTCTCCACCGAGGACACCCAGTTCTACTATCCGGAAGCCAAGCTGGGGACGACCGCCGGCGGCATCAGCTCGCTGGCCGGCCGGATACCGCATCACCTGGCGATGGAGATCATGCTGCTGGGCGCGAAGATCCCCGCCAAGCGGGCCTATGACGTCGGCTTCGTCAACCGTCTGGTCCCGAACGGGGAGCACGAGGCCGAAGCGCTGGCCATGGCCGAACAGCTTCTGGACAGCGCCCCGCTGGTGATCGGTGCGCTCAAGCGCCTGGTCGCCGAGGTCCTGCCGGCGGGCCCGATCGAGCGCATGGTCGGCATCAGCCAGACCATCGCCGGCGTGCGCCAGTCGGAGGACCTGCAGGAAGGCATCCAGGCCTGGAAGGAAAAGCGCAAGCCCCGCTTCAAGGGCCGGTAAGAAAGACGCGCCGCCGGCCCCAGCCATCATCGGTTCGATAATACGGAGGAACGTCAATGGCCGATCCGGAAATCATCGCCATCCGCGAACAGATCGCCGCCCGCACCGGCGCGACGGACATCGCCCAACGCCGCATCGACAGCGACGCGCGCGGCAAGTCCTTCCGACTGCCGGCCGATGTGCGGGTGGAGAAGATCGATGCCGGCGGCGTGCCGGCGGAATGGACCTCGACGCCCGATTCTGCCGCCGATCGGGTCATCCTGTATCTGCACGGCGGCGGCTACGTCTTCGGATCGCTGGACAGCCACCGGCACGTCGCCGCCGAGGCGGGGCGGCAAGCCGGCACGCGCGTCCTCGCGATCGACTACCGCCTGGCGCCCGAACATCCGTTTCCGGCGCCGGTCGAGGACAGCGTGGCCGCCTATCGCTTCCTCCTCGGCCGCGGCATCAGGCCGGGCAACGTCGCCTTGGCCGGCGACAGCGCCGGCGGCGGGCTGGTCGTGGCCGCCATGCTGGCGATCCGCGACGCCGGACTGACGCTGCCCGCCTGCGGCTGGTGCATCAGCCCGTGGGTGGACATGGAGGCGCGGTCGGCGTCCTTCACCGATCGTGCCGAAACCGACCCGACGGTGCAGAAGGCGGGAATCCTGGACCTGGCGGCCCTCTATCTGAACGGGGCCGACCCCCGCCATCCGCATGCCGCACCCGTCTACGGCGACCTGCGCGGCCTGCCGCCTTTGTTCATCCAGGTGGGCGCCGTCGAAACCCTGCTGGACGACGCGCTCTGGCTCGCGCGGGAGGCCGGGAAGGCGGACGTCCCGGTCGACCTGCAGGTCTGGCCCGAGATGATCCATGTCTGGCACCAATACCACCAGGTCCTCGGCGCCGGCCGGCGCGCCTTGGAGGCCGGCGGTACTTTCATCAAGAACCATCTGGAGGGCTGAACGGTCATGGATATTCGTTTCGATGGACGCGTGGCGATCGTCACCGGCGCCGGTACGGGGCTGGGACGCCAGCACGCGCTGCTGCTGGCCTCACGCGGGGCGAAGGTGGTGGTGAACGATCCGGGCGGATCGGTCGACGGCACCGGCGGCGCCGCGACCGTGGCCGACAAGGTCGTCGCCGAGATCAAGGCAGCCGGCGGCGAGGCAGTGGCCAGCTATGCCTCGGTCGCCGAGGCGGCGTCGGCGCAGAGCATCATCGACACCGCGATCAATACCTGGGGCCGGCTGGACGCGCTGGTCTGCAACGCCGGCATCCTGCGCGACAAGGCGTTCAACAACATGACCCTGGAGGACTATGAGTTCGTCAACCAGGTGCATCATTTCGGTACCGTCTACTGCGTGAAAGCGGCCTGGCCGATCATGCGCAAGCAAACCTTTGGACGGATCGTCGTGACGACGTCGGGGTCCGGCACCGTCGGCAATTTCGGCCAGGCCAATTACGGCGCGGCGAAAATGGCGGTGAACGGGCTGATCAACGTGCTGCGGTTCGAAGGCGCGAAATACAATATCCGCCTGAATGCGATCTCTCCCTCGGCCTATACGCGGATGACGGAATCGTTGCTGCCGCCTGACATGGCGCCCTGGATGAAGCCGGAACTCGTGTCGCCGATGGTGGCCTGGCTGTGCCACGAAGATTGCGACCAGACCGGCGAAATCTTCGCGGCGACGGCGGCCGGCTATGCGCGGGTGCAGTATTTCGTCAGCGAGGGCGTGCAGTTCGACCCGGCGAAGCCGGTATCGATCGAGATGATCCGGGACAACCTGGACAGGATCCGCGACCTTTCGCAGGCAAAACCCTATTTCGGCATGATGGGCAACGTCGTCGAGAAACTGCGGGAGATGGGACGGGTGAAGTGATATCGGGTCGGTGACGGCCGGTCTTGTGCCGGCCATGCGCCCGGCAGGTGATGCGCCCACGGTCCTGCATCCGCGACGATGCATCCGCGGCCAAGCACCCGATCGTCAGTAACGCGCCTGCAGGTGACTGGAGATCGCGGCGCTGTCCGCGCTGTTGCCTGCGGCGGCAACGGCGAAATCGTGGATCTTCCGCCGCAGCGCCGGGTCGCTCATTGCGCTGTCCGATACTTTGTCGAGATAGGACAGCACGTCGTACACCGCCGCCTTGTTCCCCATGTTCGCCTGCGCCTTGTCGATGGCCAGGGACACCGCCGCCGCATCGGACGCGCATTGCTGTATCAGCTTCGCCTGCGCTTTCACCCGTTCGTCGCGATTGTTGGAGACGATGTCATCGAGGTAGGACGCGCATCGGCCGGCCAACGCCGGACTTGGCGCCGGTGCGGCTGTCGTCTTGCCGGGTTGCGTCGGGGCTGGCGCGGGATCCCGCTTGGCAGCGTCCGGCTTTGTCGATTGGGCGTCCGTCACGCCAGGGCCCGGAACGGCAAAGATCGTCAAGCCGCCGATCACCATGATCGCGCCCAGCACGCCGCCTGCCACGCGGCCGATCGGCCCCGGCTCGATCCTGCCGCTGATATTGCCGACTACGGCGATCAGCAGGAATAGGATGCCGGCGACCAGAAGCAACGATCCGGTCGGTGCACTCAGGATCTTCCCGACGACTTCGCCGATGGCTTCCATTTCCGTGGAACCCCCTGCCTGACGCTGCTTGACCGGCCGGCCCTTACTCCACGGGCTCCATGTCCGCCGCCGCCACGTGGCGCGGCCGGCGCATCATGAACAACAACAGAACGATCGGCAGCGTGGTACAGATCAGCATAACGTAATCATCCGCGTAAGCAATGATCTGCGCCTGGCGGTTCACTTCCTGGTCCAGGATCGCCGCGCCGTGCCCCGTCATCGGGTTCCACATCCCGATCGCCGCCAGGGCCCGGTTGAACGGATTCACCTGTGCGCCGATGATCTCGTGCAGCGCCTGGGCGTTGCGTGCCAGCATGGTCGAGGTGACCGATACCCCGATCGCGGCGCCGATGTTGCGCAGCAGGCTGAACAACGCCGCCCCCTCGGTCCGCATCTCGGCCGGCAGCGTCGCGAAGGACAGCACCTGCAGCGGCGTGAAGAACAACCCCATCCCGCCGCCTTGCAGCATGATGGTAACGATGATGTCCCACTGCGACACGTCCGGCGTCCAGCCCGTCATGACGTAGAACGAGGCGCAGATCATCAGGATGCCGGCCCCCACCAGGTATCGGGGGTCCATCCGCGACGACAGCCGCCCGGCCAGCATGATCATCGCCAGGTTGCCCAGGCCGCGCGGCGCCATCACCAGGCCGGCCGTCTCGACCGGATAGTTGCTCAGCCCCTGCAGCCAGGGCGTCATCAGCGCCAGGCTGGACACCAGCAGCGTGCCGACGGCGAACATCATCACCAGGCCGAGCGAAAAATTCCGATCTCGGAACAAGATAGGTCGGATCAGAGGCTGGCGGGCGGACATCATGTGGATCAGGAACAGGTAGATGCCCAGGCCCGCCAGGACGGCCTCTACGATGATCTCGGTCGAATAGAACCAGTCCAGCTCCTGCCCCCGGTCCAGCATCAACTGCAATCCGCCGATCCCGGCCGACAGCACGGCGAAACCCAGCCAGTCGAAGCGCAGCCGGTTGACGCCGAAAGTGTGCGGCATGAACACCATCAGCCCCCCGGCCGCCAGCACGCCGAACGGCAGGTTGATGTAGAAAACGTAGCGCCAGTTGTAGTGCTCTGTCAGGAACCCGCCCACCGTTGGCCCCATGATCGGGCCGATCATCACCCCCATGCCCCAGACCGCCATGGCGAAGCCTCGACGGTGCGCGGGGTAGATATCCAGCAGCGTCGCCTGGGACAGCGGCACCAGCGCGGCGCTGAACATGCCCTGCAGCAGCCGGAAGCCGACGATCTGCGTCAGCGACTGGGCCGCGCCGCACAGCATCGACGCGACGGTGAACCCGATGATGCAGCCGACATAAAGCGGCTTGCGGCCGAACCGGACCGCCAGCCAACCCACCGGCGCGGTCATGATCGCCGCGGCGGTGATGTAAGAGGTCAGGATCCAGGTGATCTCGTCGAAGCTGGCCGAAAAGCTCCCCTGCATATAGGGCATCGCGACGTTGGCGATCGTCTGGTCCAACGATTGCAGGATCGTGGCGCCGATGGCGCAGGTGGTGATCATCCCCCGATGGGGCACATGATCAGCCGGGTCGCCCGCGGCCGCGCCCGCGCCGTCCGATAAAGCCGAGTTTCCCATCCGAATCTGCTTCTTGCGACGATCCCCTACCAATCGGATGGTGCCGGGAAGAGCACATCGGGTCAAACCCGGCATGGCAGCCATCCGCAAGGCGATGGCCCCGGTTTCGGCAGCCTTGCCTTTCCGCAACCGACACGGCGCGTGCAGTGACTCCGGCACCCCCGCCCGCCTCGGACCTCCTATTCCACGGATACGCTTGCCGCCGCCTCCGCTCGGGTCTATTCGCCCGCGCATGAGCGACATCGTCCCGATCAAGCGTGCCCTGATCTCTGTCTCCGACAAGACTGGCCTGGTCGACTTCGGCAAGGCCCTGGCGGCGAAAGAGATCGAGATCCTGTCCACCGGCGGCTCCGCCAAGGCGCTGCGCGATGCCGGCGTGCCGGTCAAGGACGTCTCCGACCATACCGGCTTCCCCGAGATCATGGACGGCCGCGTCAAGACGCTGGTGCCGCAGATCCATGGTGGCATCCTCGGCCGGCGGGACGACGCGACCCACATGGCGCAGATGGCGGACCACAAGATCGCGCCGATCGACCTGGTCGCCGTCAACCTCTACCCGTTCGAGGCCACGGTCGCCCGCGGCGCCTCGTTCGACGACTGCGTGGAGAACATCGACATCGGCGGCCCTGCGCTGATCCGAGCGGCGGCGAAGAACCATGATTTCGTGACGGTGCTGACGGAGCCGGACCAGTATGCGGAGGTCCTGGCAGCGCTGGACGCCCAGGGCGGCACCGGCCTGGCGCTGCGCCGCCGGCTGGCGGGCGAGGCCTATGCCCGCACCGCCGCCTATGACGCCGCCATCGCCGCCTGGTTCGCCGAACAGCGGCAGGAGACGTTCCCGCGCCGCTTCGCCGTCTCCGGCACGCTGCGCCAGACGCTGCGCTATGGCGAGAATCCGCACCAGAAAGCGGCCTTCTACGCCACCGGCGACCGTCCCGGCGTCGCAACGGCGTCGCAGGTGCAGGGCAAGGAGCTGTCCTACAACAACCTGAACGACACCGACGCCGCGTTCGAATGCGTGGCCGAGTTCGACGCCCCGACCGTCGTCATCGTCAAGCACGCCAACCCTTGCGGCATCGCCACCGCCGACACGCTGGCCGGCGCCTGGGCCGCCGCGCTGCGCTGCGACCCGGTTTCGGCCTTCGGCGGCATCGTCGCGGTCAATCGCACGCTGGACGGCGCGACCGCGGCCAAGGTCGCCTCGATCTTCACCGAGGTCATCATCGCACCCGACGCCGACGAAGAGGCGAGGACGATCCTGGCGGCGAAGAAGAACCTGCGGCTGCTGCTGACCGGCGGCGTGCCCGATCCGGCGGCGGCCGGCATGACCTTCCGCAGCCTGTCCGGCGGATTCCTGGCGCAGACCCGCGATTCGGGCCGGATCGGCGCCGGCGACATCAAGGTGGTGACGAAGCGCGCACCCACCCCGGCGGAAATCCAGGACCTGCTGTTCGCCTTCCGCGTCTGCAAGCACGTGAAGTCGAACGCGATCGTCTATGCCAAGGCCGGCGCCACGGTCGGCATCGGCGCCGGGCAAATGAGCCGGGTCGACAGCGCCCGCATCGCCGCCTGGAAAAGCGAGGAAGCGGCCAAGGCCGCCGGCCTGCCCGACCGCCTGACCGAGGGCAGCGTCGTCGCCTCCGACGCGTTCTTCCCCTTCGCCGACGGTCTGGAAGCCGCGATCGCCGCCGGCGCGACGGCCGTGATCCAGCCCGGCGGGTCGATCCGGGACAACGAGGTGATCGAAGCGGCGGACAAGGCCGGCGTGGCGATGGTGTTCACCGGCATGCGGCACTTCCGGCACTGAGCCGCGCGAAGTCTCGCTTCACCTGCCGCCCTTCGCGTCGCGACCCGGCTAGCGGATGCCTGAACCGCCCGGCTCAGGCCGCGGCCTGAGCCGGGGCGCCGCTCGCAACCAGGTCCTTCACCGCCAGCACCATCTTTCCAAGCACGGCCTGGGCGTCGCCGTAGACCATGTTGCAGTTGTCGGCATAGAAAAGCTCGTTCTCGACGCCGGCATAGCCTTTGCCCTGGCCGCGCTTGATCACGTAGATCTGGTGCGCCTGGTCGACATTGAGGATCGGCATGCCATAGATCGGCGAGGTCTTGTTCGTCCGGGCGGCCGGATTGACGACGTCATTGGCGCCGATGACGAGCGCCACATCGGTCGTGCTGAATTCCTCGTTGATCTCGTCCATCTCGTGAATGAGGTCATAGGGCACGCCGGCCTCCGCCAGCAGCACGTCCATGTGGCCAGGCATGCGTCCCGCGACCGGATGGACCGCGAACTTCACCTCCACGCCGGCGGCCTGCAGGAGCTTGACGAACTCATAGAGCCGCTGCTGCGCCTGGGCCGCGGCGAGGCCATAGCCCGGCACGATGATGACCTTGGAGGCGTAGCGCATGGCAATCGCCGCATCGCTCGCTTCGACGGGTTTGAGTCGCCCCTTGATCTCGCCCTGCTGCTCCAGGCTGACATCGCCGAAATTCGAGAACAGCACGTTGGAGATCGAGCGGTTCATCGCCTTGGCCATGAGAAGCGTGAGCAGCGTGCCGGCCGAACCCACGACCATGCCGGCGATCATCAGGGCCGGATTCTGCAGCACCAAGCCTTCGAGGCCGACCGCGAGGCCGGTGAAGGCGTTGTAGAGCGAGATCACCACCGGCATGTCGGCGCCGCCGATCGGCATCGTCATGAGGACGCCGAACAGAAGCGCCACGACGAAGAAGGCTGCCGTAAGCACCGCGGTATAGGGGCCAGGCGCGGCAATCGCCACGTAGAGACCCACCGCGATCGCGACCAGGAAGACGAACACGTTCAAGGCCTGCTGGCCGCCGAAGCGCCACGGCTTGTTGATCCGCCCATCGAGCTTGCCCCAGGCGATCACGGACCCCGACAGCGAGATCGATCCGATCAGCGCGCCGATGACGGTGATGATGAGCAGCGTGAGGTCGTGCCGCCGCCCGCCGAACAGCTCGACGGCCGCGATCGCCGCAGCGGCGCCGCCGCCCATCCCGTTGTACAGGGCGACCATCTGCGGCATGGCCGTGATCGCCACGGAGCGGCCGCGCCACCACGCCCAGCCAAGCCCCATGCCGAGCGCCACCACGGCCAGTGTCACGTTCACGGCGCGCTGGGCTTCCGCGGCCGGGTCGAGGGCCAGCACGTAGAGGAACGATGCCAGCACCGCGACAAGCATCCCGACGCCGGCCACGACGATCCCGGACCGCGCGGTGACGGGCGAGGACATGCGCTTCAGGCCATAGATGAACAGAACCGCGGCGATGAAGCCGGCGGGGTCGATGATCCAGTACGGGTTCATGGCAAGCTCCTCAGCCCTTGCGCGCGCTGCTCGGCTTGAACATCTCAAGCATCCGCTCCGTCACCACGTAGCCGCCGCCCGCGTTCGCAGCGCCCAGCAAGACGCCGAGAAAGCCGATGACCTGCTCGACGGGTGAGGTCGCGTTGAGCAACGCATAGATCGCCCCGACCACGACGATGCCATGGACGAAGTTCGAGCCGGACATCAGCGGCGTATGCAGGATGGCCGGAACGCGCGAGATCACCTCGTACCCGGTGAAGGCGGCCAGCATGAAAATATACAGGGCAACGAAGCCCGTGATCGCCATATGCGTATCCATCAGCGCGCTCCTTCAGCTTGCGATCGTAAGTTGCGGCTCCGCGGCCCCTGGCGCGGTGCCACCCGTCAAAGCCGTCTTTGCGATGACCTCGTCCGACCAGTCCGGAGCCAACGTTCCATCGTGGATCAGCAGCTCGAGGAAACTGAGCAGGTTCTTGGCATAGAGCTCACTCGCATGCTCACCGAGCATGGAGGGGACATTGAGCGGACCGACGATGGTCACCTGGCCGGTACGGATCGTCTCGCCGGGACGGGTCAGCTCGCAATTTCCGCCGCTCTCGGCCGCAAGGTCTATGATGACCGATCCCGCCTTCATGCCCGCGACCTGGTCCTTGCTGATCAGTCGCGGCGCCTGTCGGCCAGGGACGGACGCCGTGGTGATGATGACGTCGGCCTGCTGGATGTGTGAAGTAAGAACCGATGCAACTTTCTGCTTCTCGGCATCGGTCAGCTCACGCGCATAGCCGCCTTGGCCGCGGGCATCGACGCCTGTATCTACGAACTTGGCACCGACCGATGCGGCCTCCTCCTTCGTCTCCGGGCGCACGTCATAGCCTTCGACCACGGCGCCAAGCCGGTGCGCGGTGGCAAGCGCCTGCAAGCCTGCCACGCCAAGCCCCATGACAAGGACGGTGGCCGCGCGCAGCGTGCCCACGGCGGTGGTCATGCGCGGCAGGATACGGGCGAGATGCGTGGCACCCAGCAGCGTCGCGTAATAGCCGGAGAGCGCTGCCTGACTCGACAAGGCGTCCATCGCCTGGGCGCGCGAAATGCGCGGCACCCGCTCCATGGCGAAGCAGGTGATCTTCCGCGCGCGCAGAAGCGCCACGAGTTCGGTTTCCTTGTCCGCATAGACGAAGGAGATCAATATCGCGCCTTCGCGCATCGCCCGGATGGTCTCCAGGGGCGGCGGCTGCACGGCGAGCACGATGTCCGCGTCACTGACCAATAGTTTCGTATCGTTGATAACTGTCACGCCGTGGAACGCTGCATCGGGCAGTTTGATGGCGTCGCCGGCGCCCGCCTGGATCGCGACCGTTGCCCCGAGCTTGATGACACGCTCCGCGACGGCCGGCACCAGCGCCACCCGCTGCTCCCCGCTGCGCGTTTCCTTGAGGACAGCTATCTTGATCGGCATGGCAAAACTCCGCGGTGGTCGGCGCCCGGTTGCGAGGTTGTCGTCGATTGCTGCCGCGCTGCGTCGGCGCGTTGGGGCAGCGGGCCCCTCAAAGGCGGCCCGGCCGCATCGAGTGCGGCAGCCTCTTCATCAGTGAACAGGCGCGAACGGACGATGAAGCGGACACCGTCCGCGGCCTCGATCGAAAAACTGTCGCCGCCGCCTTCGGTGACGTCGACCGTCAATTGGCAATAAGCCCAGTAATCGAATTGGCTCGCGCCGACATAAAACGGGCAGTCATCCACCATGCCCAGCAGCACGTCACGCGGTCCTACCCGGAAGTCGCTCTGGCGGAAGCACATCGGCGCACTGCCTTCGCAGCAACCGCCGGAGAGATGGAAGATCAGGGGGCCGTGTTCGGTGCGCAGCCTCCTGGTCAAGGCGAGGGCCTGCTCCGTGAAGATGAGGCGTGGCGGCATGCAGGGCTCCGTGCAGGATGACCCCGCCGCGGAGCCGTAACGCCCCGCGGCGGGATCCGGATCAGAACAGGCCCATGGCGTTGGGGCTGTAGCTCACCAGCAGGTTTTTCGTCTGCTGGTAGTGATCCATGATCAGCTTGTGGGTCTCGCGGCCGAAGCCGGATTCCTTGTAGCCGCCGAACGCCGCATGCGCCGGATAGACGTGGTAGCAGTTCGTCCACACACGCCCCGCCTGGATGCCGCGTCCGACGCGATAGAGATTGTTGACATTCCGCGACCACACGCCGGCGCCAAGGCCATAGACCGTGTCGTTG
>NZ_DASZTJ010000179.1:0-35927 GCF_035548235.1 Rhodopila sp. | reverse complement strand
CACCCGATCCGTTCGGCGGCGGAATGGACCAGCAGGGGATGCATCCGTCGGGCGGAATGAATGCCGCGCCGGTGCCGCCGGCGGCCGCGGACCCGTTCGGCGGGATGCAGGCGCCGGGATACGGGCAGGCGGGGCCTGAGGATTTTCGACAGGCCGCACCGCCGCCGGGGTTCAACCCGGCGGAGTTGATGACGGATTTCGGGCAGCCGAACCGGACCGACCCGTTCGGCGCGCCCGCCGGCGGAGCGACCCAGCCGGAGGCCTTCGCGCCGCCGCCGGCGATGCCGCCCGGGGGAATGGTATCGGGGGGCATGCCGCCCGGAGGAATGCCACCCGGAGGAATGCCACCCGGGGGGATGCTGCCAGGGGGAATGGTACCTGGGGGAATGGTATCGGGGGGCATGCATCCGGGGGAAATGCCGCCGGCCATGCCGGCGCGGCCGGTTCCCGCGCCGCCGCCCTTCGCCGCGCCGCCATCCGATCCCTTCGCCGCGCCTGGCGGTCCCGTCCCGGCCGGCGGCCTTATGCCCATGCAGCCGGTCCCCGCGCCGCCGGTTCCCACCGCGCCCCATGCCGCCGAACCGCCGGCGGCGTTCCAGGCGCGGCCCGTGGCGGGGCCGGGCAATCCGTTCGAGGAAGGCGCCGGCTTCGCCGTCCGGCCGGGGGCGGACGACGCCGAATTCGATCCGATGGCGGTCACCACGCGGCAGCCCTCGGCCGCCGCCCCATCCGTCGCCCCATCCGTCGCCCCATCCGTCGCCCCATCTGCCGCCCCATCTGCCGCCCCATCCGTCGCGCCCGCGCCGCCGTCCCGGACGCAGGCTCCGGCGCCGGGCGCGGCCGATCCGCGCGCGCTGTTCCAGGCCTTCCTGGAAGGCGCGGGCGTCACCGGCGCGCAGATCGACGATGCCGATCCCGAAGCCGCCCTGCGCGCTGCCGGGGAAGTGTTCCGCGCCATGGCCGAGGGGCTGCGGGAGGTCCTGATCTCCCGCGCCGCCATCAAGAGCGAGATGCGGATCGAGCAGACGATCATCGCGGCGCAGGGCAACAACGCGCTGAAATTCTCGGTCACGCCGGAAGACGCGGTCGCCGCCCTGCTGACGCCGCGGCGGCGCGGCTACATGCCCCCGCTGGCCGCAGCGCGGGAGGCGGTGGGGGACATCAAGGACCACGAGATCGCGGTCATGGCCGGCGTGCAGACCGCGTTGATGACGCTTCTACGGCGGTTCGACCCGGATGAACTTGAGAAACGCCTTAATCTTGGTGGCCTGAGCGCGGTTTTACCTGGCGCGCGGAAGTCTCGATATTGGGATTCATTTCGCCAGATCTATGGCGACATTACGCGGGAGGCGGAGGACGACTTCCAGTCGGTCTTCGGCCGCCAGTTCGCGAAGGCCTATACGCAGCAGACCCGCAAGGAGTAGACGCGCGCGGAACGGACGCGCTGGGGGGAGACGGCATTTTCTTGCGATACGCAACTTTCTTCGGCAGGAAGAGGGAGGCAATCCCCTGGACGGCCGGGAAGAGCGGCGGCAATGGACGACGCCAGCGGATGATCCCAATGGATGATCCCAATGGGTGATGTTGGCGGATGATGCAACTGTTCTTCCCCCAGAGGAACAAGTGGTGCATAGTAACTATGATCGAGGGAGCGTTGGACGAATGCGTGGAACTCCGCGTCGCCGGACTTTGGGTTGTGCCTTTGCCGTTTTGTTACGGAGTACGGTCTTTCTCGGTCCAGCCGTGCTCGCCGGTTGCAGTTCCGCCCCCCCACCGCCGCCGCCGACCGTCGTCTACGTCAAGCTGGTCGCGACGAAGGACGTGAACGGCGGCGCCCCGATCTCGGTCCGGGTGTACCAGCTTGGCTCGAAGTCAAGCTTCGAGCAGGCGGAGTTCTTCCCGCTCTACAAGACCGACGCGACGGCGCTGGGCCCGGACCTGATCAAGAAGGACGAAGTGCTGCTGGCGCCCGGCACGACGAAAGTCTTGACCCTGTCGCCGACGGATCCGGTGAAGGCGATCGGCGTGTTCGCGGCCTATGCCCGTTTCCAGACCGCGACATGGCGTGCCGACGCCGATGTGCCGGCGCATGAAACGACCACGGTGACCGCGACGATCGGCGCGTCGGAGGTGAAGGTCGCCTCCGCGCCCGGCAAGCCCCCCGGCTCCTGACCATGGCCTGGGAAAACAAGGTCGTCTGGGGTGAGGGGCTGTTCCTGCAGCCCCAGCACCTGCAGCAGCAGGAACGCTATCTCGAGCGGGTGATCCGCGGCGCGACCGGCGCGCTGACGCCGTTCTCCTACGGGCTGACCCATCTGTCGATCGATACCGACCTGCTGGCGCTGGGCAAGTTCGCGGTGCGCTCCGCCGCCGGGGTCCTGCCGGACGGGACACCGTTCCACATCCCGGACGATACCGACCACCCGCCGACGATCGACGTGCCCGAAACGGTCAAGAACGCGATCGTCTACCTGGTGCTGCCGTCGCGGCTGCAGGACGCCGTCGACACCGTGCCGCCGGACCGGCTGGAGACCGCGGCCCGCTATTCATCGGGCGAGCGGGAGGTCATCGACACCACATCGGACAACCGATCGGTTGCAACCGTTCCTATCGCCAAGCTGCGCATCCGCTACGCGCTGGAGCATGAAAGCCGAGCGGGACATGTCTCGGTGGGATTGGCGATGGTGGTGGAGGTGCGGCCGGACAAGGCGGTCGTGCTGGATGAAGCCTATATCCCGCCGGTGATGACCTGCGGCGTGTCGTCGCTGCTGGCTGGGTTTCTCACGCAACTACAGGGGCTGCTGCACCACCGCGCCGAGGCGCTGGCGGGCCGCGTGTCCGATTCCGCCACGCGCGGGGCGGCGGAGATCAGCGACTACCTGATCCTGCAGATCTGCAACCGTTACGAACCGCTGATCACCCACCTGGCCGCGGCCAACGGGCAGATCCATCCGGAATCGCTGTACCGCGTGCTGCTCAGCCTGGCCGGCGAACTGGCGACGTTCACCGAAACCCGCAAGCGCCCGCCGGTGTTCCCGCCGTACCGCCACGACGACCTGAACGCGACGTTCCGCCCGGTGATCGCGGCGCTGCGCCAGGCGCTGTCGACCGTGATCTCGGCGAACGCGGTGCCGATTCCGTTGCAGGAGCGGAAATACGGCATCCGGGTCGGGCCGATCCCCGATCGCAGCCTGGTCACGGACGCGACCTGGGTGCTGGTGGTCAAGGCGCAGGTGCCGCCCGAAACGCTGCGCCGCGGCTTCCCCAACCAGGTGAAGATCGGTCCCGTCGAGCAGATCGCGGAGCTGATCACCGCGGCATTGCCGGGCATCGCGGTCGCGCCGCTGCCGGTGGTGCCGCGCCAGCTTCCCTATTACGCCGGCCGTTCCTATTTCGAACTGGACCGGTCCGGTCCGTACTGGCAGGCCCTGGCCCGCTCCGGCGGCATCGCCGTGCACGTCGCCGGGGACCTTCCCGGACTCGAAATGGAATGCTGGGCGATCCGAGGTTGACATGAGCGACGATCCTTTCGCCGAACCGTCCGACGCCGAAAAGACCATCATCCGGCCCCGCCCGTCCGGCACGGCGGCGGGATATTCCGGTGGCGCAACGCCGGGGGCGGCGCCGCGCCACGATCCCTTCGCCAACACCGCGCCGCCTGCTGCGTCCGGGCCCGCCCGGCCGCTGCCGGTGACGGGCACGAACCCGCTCGTTGCCGCCGCCTCGCCGGTGCTGGCGGCGATCGTGCGCATCTCGGGCGACGCGGCGCGCGGACCGGACGCCGACCGGCTGAAGCGCGCGATGGTGGACGCGATCCGCAAGTTCGAGGTCGACGCGCTGGCCACCGGCATGGACACCCGCTCGCTGCGCGCCGCGCGCTATGCGCTGTGCGCGACGATCGACGACCTGGTGCTGAACACGCCCTGGGGGCGCGCGTCGAACTGGGCGCGGCAGACGATGACCAGCATCTTCCACAACGAAGTCACCGGCGGCGAGCGCTTCTTCGAGATCCTCGACCAGATGCAGCGCGACCTCGGCAACCAGTTGCCGGTGGTGGAGCTGATGTATCTCTGCATGTCGCTGGGCTTCATCGGCCGCTATCGCGTCATGCCGCGCGGGATCGCGGCGCTGAGCGAGCTGCGGGAAGGGGTCTATCGCGCCATCCGCATGCGCCGCGGCGATTTCGAGCGGGAGCTGTCGCCCCAGTGGCGCGGCATCAACGCCGGCGCCAAGCCCCTCGCCCGGCGCATCCCGATCTGGGCGACGGCGCTGGGGACGCTGGCGATCGCCTCGATCGCCTATGTCAGCTTCGCCTTCGCGCTGTCGAACTCGTCGGAGATCTCCTTCGCGGAGCTGTACGGGCTTCCGCCGCGCGGGACCGTCACCGTGCCGCGCACCGCGCCGCCGCCGCCCGCGCCGCCGCCGGTGCAGTTGGCGGTGACCCAGCCCAGCAACCTGGAGCTGAAGCTCAAGCAGTTCCTGGCGCCGGAGATCAAGGCCGGGCTGGTGACCGTGTTCCAGGACGCGCAGACGATCACCGTGCGGCTGGCGAACGTGAACATGTTCGGCTCCGGCCAGGCGACGCTGTCGTCCAGCTACCAGCCGCTGCTGCAGCGGATCGGGGAGGCGCTGAACGATGAGACCGGCCAGGTCATGGTCAACGGCTATACCGACGACCAGCCGATCCACACGCCGCGCTTCCCCTCGAATTTCGAGCTGTCGCAGGCGCGCGCGCAGGCGGTGCTGGACGTGTTGAAGACGAAGGTGAAGGACCCCGGCCGGCTGCATGCCCAGGGCAAGGGGCAGGCGGACCCGATCGCCCCCAACACGACCGAGGACGGACGCAGGCAGAACCGCCGCACGGAGATCGTGCTGGTACGCAGCTCGGACGCGACGTGAGGCCCGGCGATGCTCATTGATTTCTTCACGCGGATCTTCCGGAACCGCTGGGTCACGACCTTCCTGGGCGCCCTGGTGCTGGCGGTGCTGGTCTGGTTCTGCGGCCCGCTGCTTGGGTTCGGCAGCGTCCATCCGTTCGAGACGGCGTTCGTCCGCTACCTGACCATCGCGGCGATCTTCGTGCTGTGGCTGGTCACCAACCTGGTGCGGTCGCTGCACGCGGCGAAGCAGGAAAAGGACCTGGCCGCCGGGATCGCCAAGCCGGAGCCCGATCCGAACGAGACGGCGTCGGCCGAGGAAATCGCCCTGCTGTCCGACCGGCTGAAAGAGGCGCTGGCCAACCTGAAGAAGGCCGGCAAGAAGGGCAGCGGCGGCAAGCGGCTGGTGTCGCTGCCGTGGTACATGTTCATCGGCCCGCCGGGCGCGGGCAAGACGACGGCGCTGCTGAATTGCGGGCTGAAGTTCCCGCTGGCCGATACGGCGGGCGGTCCCCAGGCGCTGAAGGGCGTCGGCGGCACGCGCAATTGCGACTGGTGGTTCACCGACGAGGCGGTGCTGATCGACACCGCCGGGCGCTACACGACGCAGGACAGCCAGGCCGCGGTCGACAACGCCGCGTGGCTGGGGTTCCTGAAGATGCTGAAGAAGCATCGCCACCGCCGGCCGCTGAACGGCGTGCTGATCGCGATCAGCCTGTCCGACCTGTCGCTGCTGACCGAGGAGCAGCGGCTGACCCATGCCCGCGCCATCCGCCGGCGCGTGCGGGAGCTGCATGACGAACTCGGCGTGCGCGTGCCGGTCTATGTGCTGTTCACCAAGGCCGACCTGATGGCCGGCTTCGTCGAGTTCTTCGACAACATGGGCCGCGAGGAGCGCGAGCAGGCCTGGGGCGTGACCTTCCCCTATGACGACGGGCGGGAGGACGGGATGGTCGCCGGCTTCCCCGGCGCGTTCGACGCGCTGCTGGAGCGGCTGAACGACCGGATGCTGGAACGGGTGCACCAGGAGCCGGACCCGCAGCGCCGCCGCCTGATCTATGGCTTCCCGCAGCAGCTCGCGTCGCTGCGCGACGTCGCCAACGAGTTCCTGAACGAAGCGTTCCGGCCTTCGCGGCTGGAGCCTCGGGCGCTGCTGCGCGGCATCTATTTCACCTCCGGCACGCAGGACGGCACGCCGATCGACCGGCTGCTGGGCACCATGGCCAGCGAGTTCGGCCTGCCGCGCCAGGCAGTGACGGCGTTCAGCGGCGCCGGGCGCAGCTATTTCCTGTCGCGGCTGATCCGCGAGGTGATCTTCGGCGAGGCCGGGCTGGTCGGCCTGGACCCGAAGGTCGAGAAGCGGGCCAAGCTGATCGCCTATGGCACCTATGGCGCGGCCGCGCTGTTCCTGGTGGTGCTGATGGGCGGCTGGGTGATCAGCTACATCAACAACCGCGCGCTGATCGCCAACGTCCACGCGGCGTCGTCCGTCTATACGAACCAGGTGACGGACCTGGCGAAGCGCGGTCCGAACGATCTGGACCTCGCGGTCGTGCTGCCGCCGCTGGATACGCTGCGGGGCATTCCGGGCGGCTTCGACGAGCGTGAGAAGGACGTGCCGATCGCGCTGGAGCTTGGGCTGTACCAGGGCGAAAAGCTGGGGCTGGCGGCGGCGGACGCGTATGACCGCGCGCTGAACGGTCTTCTGCTCCCCCGCATGCTGGGCCGGCTGGAGATCCAGATCGCGCGGCAGATGAACAACCCCGACCTGCTGTATCCGCTGCTGAAGGTCTACCTGGTGCTGGGCCGGCAAGGGCCGCTCGACAAGGACCTGGTGATGCAGTGGTTCAGCCTGGACGTGGCGAACAGCTATCCCAGCGAGGAGCAGGCGAAGACGCGGGAGTCGCTGCTGGCGCATGCCGAGGCGATGCTCGACCAGCCGCTGACGCCGCTGGCGCTGAACAACGACCTGATCAACCGGGCGCGCGAGGTGCTGAACCGGGTGCCGCTGGCGGAATATAGTTACAACCGCATCGTCCACAGCAAGCGGATCACCTCGCTGCCGGAATGGACCGTCGCCGACAACGCCGGACCGGGATCGAGCCGCGTGTTCGAGCTGCGCTCGGGCAAGAGCCTCGCGACGGGCGTGCCGGGGATCTATACCTGGGCCGGGTACCACAACGTCTTCCTGCCCATACTGCCCACGGTGACGCAGGACATCAGCGAGGATTCCTGGGTCCTGGGCCGTGCCAAGCGCGATGTGGCCACGACGCTGCGCGACACCACCAAGCTGCGGCGCGACGTGCTCAACCTCTATCTCGACGACTATGCGCGGCGTTGGGACGCCATGCTGGCGGACATCGCCATCAAGCCGTTCGCCAACCTGCAGAGCGCGCTGGACGAGCTCAGCCTGCTGTCGGCGCCGGCGTCGCCGCTGCGCGACCTGCTGACCAGCGTCGACCAGCAGACGCAGTTGAGCCGAGCGGCGGCGACCGACCAGGCGGCGGCGGCGGTGGAGGCGAAGGCGGGCAAGGTCGGGACCAAGGCTGCCGGGTTCGCGGCGGTGGAGGCGCGGTCCGGGCTGTCGTTCCAGCAGGCCGGGCTGGTCAACATCCTGGGCGAGATGTTCGGCAACGACCCCAACGGCAAGCCGATCGATCCGGCCAAGCGCGTGGACGAGCACTTCAAGTCGCTGCACGACTTCATGGCCGCGCCGGGCCCCGGCGTGCCGGCGCCGATCGACGCGATGATGAAGAACCTCCTGGCGATGTACCAGAACTTCAATCAGGTCGCGAACGCGCCGAACCAGGGCCAGGCGCTGCTGAACCAGCTGGCCGGCGGCGGCGCGGCCGGCGGTGGGGCCGGGGGTGGGGCCGCCGGCGCGGCCCAGCAACTGGCGGATATGGCGAAGGACATGCCCAAGCCGGTCGCGGCGATGCTGACCAGCGTGTCCAAGAGTGGCGCCCAGGTCGCCAGCAGCGGCGCCGCCCAGGAACTGTCCGATGCGTGGAAGACGAAGGTGGTGCCGCTGTGCCAGGCGGCGTTCAACCGCTACCCGTTCCTCGCCGGCAGTTCCGAGGACGTGCCGGTCGACGATTTCGCGAACCTGCTGGCGCCCGGCGGGATGATGGACCAGTTCTTCGACCAGTATCTGAAGAAGTTCGTCGATACGACCACGAAGCCGTGGAGGTGGCTGTCGCCCGACAAGGTGCCGCTGGGCCTGTCGCCGGCCTCGCTGGCGGAGTTCGACCGGGCGGACCAGATCAAGAAGGCGCTGTTCGGTACCGGCAACCAGGTGCAGGTGCGGTTCCAGCTCGTGCCCGTGTCGCTGGATCCGTCGGTGGCGCAGATCTCGATCGACATCGCCGGCACGACGCTGACCTATAACCACGGTCCCGCCGAACAGGCTCGGTTCCAATGGCCGAAAGCGGACGGGACGACGCTGGTGCGCGTGACGATGACGCCGACGAGCGGCGGCAACGCGACGATCATCGAGAAGGACGGGCCGTGGGCGCTGCTGCGCCTGCTGGACACCGCGACGGTCACGCCCAGCGGGCAGCCGGACAAGTTCCGGATCACCTTCACCGGCGGCGGCGGGACGGCGACGTTCCAGCTCAACGCCAATAGCGTCAACAATCCGTTCACCCTGTCGGCGCTGCGCAGCTTCCGCTGCCCGCCGAAGCTGTAACGCCAGGGAGGGAGATCATGTCCGGCGCAGCAGACATTGCCGCCAATGCCTGGGTGGAGGTCGATTTCTCCCCCGATCCGGGGTTCCAACTGATCTTCGACGGCATCCACGCGACCGAGGAGCTGGGCCGCCCCTTCCTGTACGAGATCGAACTGTCCTCGGGCAAGCGGCAGGAAAACGTGTCCTCGTTGATCGGCAGCCGCGGGACGGTCTGGCTGGCACAGTCCGCCGAGGGAAAGGACGACACCTTCTTCAACGGCGTCGTGACCAAGGTCGTGTCCCACGGCCTGGCGCGCGGCGCCTATCGGTATTCGGTGGAGCTGCGGCCCTGGCTCTGGCTGTTGTCGCGGGTGGTCGACTGCCGGATCTTCAACAACAAATCGCCGTTCGACATCATCACGACGATCTTCCGCGACGCCGGGTTCTCGGATTTCGAGGACGCGCGCCAGGCCAGCGCCGGCGACACCGTCCTGGAATACTGCGTGCAGTACCGCGAATCCTCGCTCGACTTCGTCCATCGGCTGATGGAGCAGTACGGGATTTATTATTTCTTCACCCATACACGCTCCAAGCACACGCTGAAGCTGGCCGACGATCCGAACAGCCACAAGGACCAGGGCGAGGAGGTGCCGTTCTCCTTCGACCAGACGGAGCAGCGGACGGTCGGGGACCACGTCTTCGAATGGTCCGCCGCGATGGGCCTGGAATCCGGGAAGTTCACCTATCGCGACTACGACTTCACCAAGCCGTCGGCCGACCTGACGTCGAAGACGACCATGCCGGGCTCGCACCAGAGCTACAAGGACCTGGAAGTCTACCAGTATCCCGGCTTCTACAAGGAAACGTCGGACGGCCAGAAGCTGACGGATGTGCACCTGCAGGCGATCACCAAGGACCGGCTGGTGATGACGGCCAAGTCCAACGCGCGCGGCCTGCACACCGGATGGAAGTTCAAGCTGAAGGAGCATCCGCAGGACTCCCAGAACAGGAGCTACCTGATCATCCGCTCGACCTGGGAGATGCAGTTGGCCGAAGGCTCCTCCAGCGTCAGGGACCAGGGGGAGACGGTGGACACCTATCGCGTCAGCTGCGACGTGATCCCGGACGATACGCATTTCCGCCTGCGCCGGCTGACGCCGTCGCCGATGATCCGCGGTCCGCAGACGGCCCTGGTGGTCGGCTCGTCGGGATCGGAGATCGACACCGACCAGTACGGCCGCATCCTGGTGAAGTTCTATTGGGACCGGGCGGAGATCGAGGACGACAAGCGGACCTGCCGCATCCGGGTGGCGCAGTCGACCGCCGGCAAGGGGTGGGGCAGCATGGTGCTGCCGCGCGTCGGGCAGGAGGTGATCGTCGAGTTCCTGGAGGGCAATCCGGACCGGCCGCTCGTCACCGGCGTCGTCTACAACGCCACGAACACGGTGCCGTATTCGCTGCCCGACAACCAGACGCGGATGACGTTCAAGTCCAATTCCAGCAAGGGCGGCGGCGGCTTCAACGAGCTGCGCTTCGAGGACAAGAAGGACAGCGAAGAAGTCTTCTTCCAGGCGCAGAAGGACTACAACAAGGTCGTCCTCAACAACGAGACGGTGAAGATCACCCAGGACACGACCACCACCGTCGAGAAGGGCAACCGGTCGGTGACCGTCAGCCAGGGGAACGATACGACGACGGTCAGCCAGGGGAACCACTCGCTGACGGTCTCGGCCGGCACCAGCACGATCGAGGCGGCGCAGTCGATCACGCTGAAGGTGGGTCAGAACAGCATCGTGATCGACACCTCCGGGATCACCATCAAGGCGATGAAGGTCGAGGTCGATTCGACGGCGGGCGACATCACGCTCAGTTCGCAGATGAACCTGGCGCTGAAGGCGCTGATCAACCTGACGGGCGAGGCGACGGCGGAGATGCAGTTGAAGGCCACGGCCGGGATGACGCTGAACGGCGGCGCCAGCCTGGCGGCGCAGGCCGCGATGATATCGTTGAACTGATGGACCACGAAAGCCTCGAGCCGAGCTTCGCCGACCTGCTGGAACGTCCGGCGCTGGTGGCTGGCGTGGCCGAGGACGCGCCGTCCGAAGCGGGGATGGCGACGATGGCGCGGCTGGTGCTGAAAGCCGGCCCCGGCCTGCCGGAACAGCCGGCGCGCCGGCTGGTGGAGACGCTGATCGCCGAGATCGACCGCGCGATGTCGGCGCAGATGAACGCGATCCTGCACCATCCGGCGTTCCAGGACCTGGAAGCGGCGTGGCGGGGCCTGTGGATGGTGGCGCGCGCGACAGACGAGCAGGCGGGGACCAAGATCAAGTTCCTGGACATCAACAAGCGCGAACTGTCCCGCACGCTGCGGAAGTTCCGCGGCAACGCGTGGGACCAGAGCCCGATCTTCCGCAAGGTCTATGAGGAAGAATACGGCCAGTTCGGCGGCGAACCCTATGGGCTGCTGATCGGCAACTATGCCTTCGACCATCGCCCCGACGACGTCGCGCTGCTGTCCGACATCGCCAAGATCGCCGCGGCCGCGCATGTCCCGTTCGTCGCGTCGGCCGAACCGGCGCTGCTGCAGATGGAATCTTGGTCCGAGACCGCGAATCCCCGCGATCTGACCCGCATCTTCCGCACCCCCGAATACGTGTCCTGGCGTGCGCTGCGGGAGCAGGAGGATTCGCGCTATGTCGGCCTGTGCATGCCGCGCTACCTGGCCAGGCTGCCGTACGGGGCGCGCACCGATCCGCTGGACGCCTTCGCCTTCGAGGAGGAAGCCGAAGGCTGCGACATCCGGAACCTGCTGTGGGGCAATCCCGCCTTCGCCTTCGCCTGCAACGTCGTCCGCGCCTTCATCGACTACGGCTGGTGCGTGCGCATCCGCGGGGTGGACCGCGGCGGCGTCGTGCAGGGCCTGCCGGTGCTGCACCACCCGACGGCGGACGGCGACACCGACCGGCGGACCGTCACCGAAATCTGCCTGAGCGAGCACCGGGAAGCCGAATTGTCGTCCTGCGGCCTGATGCCGCTGGTGCATCGCAAGAACACCGACAGCGCCGCGTTCCTGAGCGCGCAGTCGTTGCAGAAGCCCCAGGTCTACGACGATCCCGACGCCACGATCAACGCGACGCTGTCCGCGCGGCTGCCCTATCTCTTCGCCTGCTGCCGGTTCGCGCACTACCTGAAATGCATGGTGCGCGACAAGATCGGATCGACGATGTCGCGTGCCGAGATCGAACAATGGCTGTCCGACTGGCTGCTGGGATATGTCGACGGGTCGCCGTCCACGTCCAGCGAGGAATTCAAGGCGCGCCACCCTCTGGCGGACGCCCAGGTCTATATCGAGGACCGCGAGGACATGCCCGGCATGTACGAGGCACGCTTCCTGCTGCGCCCGCATTACCAGCTTGAAGGCATCAGCGTTGCGTTGCGATTGCTTTCGCGGATGCCGGCACAGTAACGTTGACGAAACCACTCCGCTGACATGGACGGGGTAAAAGGTGGACGGACATGGCTGAAAGCGCCCCCAAGACCGATACGGTGATGAAATTCGAGTTCGAGAAGAAGCCCGTCTATGCCGAATGCACCCTCAGCGTCGCGTCGGGCGACTCGCTGATGGACGGCTTCCGGCCGGGGGTGGCGGGCGTGAAGAGTTCCTACAGCAACTTCTTCGAGGTGCACGATTCCAACTTCTCGATGTCGCTCAAGGAAGACGACAGCATGAAGACCTCGGGTGACGCCGGCCCGTTCGCCAGTTGGCGAAGCGCCACCGATGAGGAAGCGGAAAAGATCAAGTACCCGTTCGAGTTCGACAAATTCAGTTTCAAGCGCACGGTGGACCAGGCTTCGCCGCTGTTCTTCTACAACTGCTGCAACTCGATCACGTTCGATTCGGCGACGGTGGTGAAGCGCCTCAACCAGGGCGGAGACCGGCCTTCGATGGGGATCATGCGCATCGACTTCTACACGGTGCTGTTGACGGGCGTCGATTGGACGGACGGCGAACTGATCCAGGAAAGCTGTGAATTCATCTGCCAGAAGATGAAGATCACCTTGCGCCGCCAAGGCGCCAATGGCGTGATCTCCGCCGCCGGGGAGGTGGTCATGACCTGGGACGGCGGTCCGGAAAACATCCGCGACAAGTATGCACCGAGATAGGAAGGGTCGTTTCGATGGATTCCGATAGTGGCGATCTCTTGCTCAAACTGGTGCAGAAAGGCGGCGTCCCGGTCGCGGGCACGAGCCAGACGGTGCTGACGAAGCCAGGCAGCACGCCCGATATGCTGAGCAAGGATTTCCAGCGCCCGATGTATATGGAGATCGACAACTTCAACATGCGCATGGGCACCTCGGGCACGGAGCGGGGGGCGCAAAGCCAGCAGCAGGCGCAGCAGCAGACCCAGCAGCACGTGCATGACACGCATTACGTGACGCAGCAGATGACCGAGGAGGAGCGGCGTGCCTCGCTGGGCGCCGTGTCGCGCCGGGGCGGGTATCAGTCCTGGCGCAGCGGCAACTTGAAGCCCGGACGGTATCCGCTGGACCTTCAGCCGATCACCTTCGACAAGCCGGCCGACATCTCCTCGAAAGTCATCGTGCAATCCTGCATCGACCGCGAGATGTTCGACCAGGCGGTCATCATCAAGCGCAAGCCGACAGGCTCCGTGCTGGCGGGGGAGGTCTATCTCCGCCTTGAGTTCGACCATGTGATGGTGATCAAGGTCGATTGGTCGGACGAAGACGATTACATCAAGGAAACAGTATCCTTCATCGCGCGCGCCGTGACCTTGTCCTATCGTCCGCAGACCAGCGCGGGGGGGCTGGGACCGGTCATCTCCAAGTCGTGGTCGATGACGGACCAGAGGGATGTGAGCTGACAATGGCCGTACAAGTCGTTTCCGGCGCCGCGCTGATGTGCCCGTTCGGCATGGCGCCTTCCACCCTGACGGTGCTGCCGACATCGATGGTGTCGGCCTCCAAGATGCCGGCGGCGACGATCATGGACTTCGCGCCGATGACGAACATCGCGCCGTTCGGGATGTGCATCACGCCGACCAACCCGGCCGTCGCGTCGGCCACCGCCGCGGCGATGGGGGTGTTGACGCCGATGCCTTGCGTCCCGGTCACGACCCCCTGGACGCCGGGCATTCCGACGGTGATGTACGGAAAGATGCCGGCGATCGACAACACCTGCATCTGCAACTGCGCCTGGGGCGGGGTGATCACGATCACCTTCCCCGGCCAGACGCAGACCATGGTGGGGTGACTCCGTCCTCTCAAGACCGCGGGCCTATGCCTCCGGCAAGCCAAGTTGCCGAGCGCGGAAGCGGTTGACGTGCTGGATGCCGGCGTCGCCGGCGCGTTTGCCGTGATAGGCCAGGTGCGCGTTGTGGATCTCCGGGTCCCGCCATTTCGCGACGCCGGGGCCTTCCGCCACGCATTGCTCGACCGACCAGCCCGCCATGTGCGGCCGGCGGATGAAGAACGGCAGGGTGTCCCGCACCTCGATCGATACCGGCCGGTGATAGGTCCGCACGTGCCGCGTCAGCAGAAACTCCGCGTTGAACGCCGTGTCCGCCGCGTAGTCCCATAGTCGCGACAGCAGCATGTGGAAATGGACCATGACGCTGGGCGTGCCCAGCGCGAAGGCGTCGAACAGCACGCCCTTGGTCTCGGTCCATTCGTAGCCAACGAAATCGGTCTGCTTCCGCGCAATGGCGTCCAGGTCCACGTTCAGCGGCCGGAAGAAGCTCAGGTCGGTGCGGATGCGCACCACGACGTCGAACAGCGGCGCATAGGGGGCGAACAGCGTGCCGACACGCTGCCAGCCGGCGTATTGCGACACCATCCGGGACGGGACGTTGATGTTGTCCCGCTTCAGCCATTCATACTGGTCGATCATGCTGAAGTCCGGCACGCTTTCGTACTGGCACAGCGCCGGGCGCAGCAGGGCGTTGAGGCGCTGCCGCTCCTCGGGCGGGACCGTGTCCCAGAAATGGCAGAACGCGTGGACCTCGGCGCCCGGAAACAGCGGGCGGTGGGTGGGGACCGATTCTTCCCACATCCGGGGCAGTCCGCTGTACAACAGGGCGACGCGCATGCTCTCCGCACTCGGTTCAGGGAACGGCCCAAGGATGCAACGAAGTGCCACGCCCCGTCATCATTGATTGCGATCCTGGCACGGACGACGCCGTGGCGCTGCTGCTGGCCTTCGCCTCGCCGGAACTGGATGTCCGCGCCGTCACCGTGGCGGGCGGCAATGTCGGCCTGGCGCGGACGCTGGCCAACGCACTGGCGCTGACGCGCCTGGCGGGCGTGTCCGTCCCGGTCCATGCGGGTGCCGACCGGCCGCTGCTGGGCGCGTTCACCGGCGAGCCGCGCGTGCACGGTCCGGACGGCCTGGGCGGCATCGTGCTGCCGCCGGGCGGCGCGCCCGCGCCCGGCATCGCCGCCGACGCGATCCGCGCGATCCTGCGCCAGTCGGCCGACCCCGTGACGCTGGTCGGCATCGGTCCCGCGACCAACCTGGCGCTCGCGCTGGCGACCGAACCTGCCCTGGCGGAGCGGGTGGCGGCGATCGCCCTGATGTCCGGCGCCTGGGCCGAGGGGAACGTCACGCCGGCCGCGGAGTTCAACGCCTGGAGCGACCCCGAGGCGCTGGCGATCCTGCTTGCCGCCGGCCGGCCGGTCACCTTCGCCACGCTGGAGTTGACGGCCCAGGCGCTGGCAACGCCCGAACGGATCGCGCAATGGCGCGCGAAGGGGACCGGCCGATGCCTGGCGGCGGCGTGCGACATCCAGGCCAGCGTGCCGCCGTCGCAGCGACTGGGCGGGCGAGGGGCGCCGCTGCACGACCCCTGCGCCGTGCTCTGCCTGACCCATCCCCGGCTCTTCACCAGCCGGCCGGCGCATGTGCAGGTGGAACTGGCGGCGGGCATCAGCCGGGGCCGCACCGTCATGAACCGCTGGGGCGGGGTGCCGAACGCCCGGGTGCTGGACACGCTCGACGCCGACGGGTTCTTCGCGGTGCTGGGGGAGAGGCTCGCCACGTTGCCCTGAACGTGGCACCGTTGCGGCGCTATACTGGAGAATGCCGCATGGACCCCAATGCTCTGCCCTTCGACGCCGACGCCATGCTGGAGGGCTTGCGGGAATGGGTCGAATGCGAAAGCCCGACCTTCGACAAGGCGGCGGTGGACCGGATGATGGACATGGCGAGCCGCGCCCTGGCCATGTCGGGCGGCCGGATCGAGCGGGTCCCCGGCCGGATGGGCTATGGCGACTGCGTGCGGGCGACCTTCCCGCATCCGACGCCGGACGTGCCCGGCATCCTGGTCATGGGCCACCTGGACACCGTCCATCCGGTCGGCACCCTGGCCAGCCTGCCGTTCCGGCGGGAAGGCAACCGCGCCTACGGTCCCGGCATCTTCGACATGAAGGGCGGCAACTACCTGGCGCTGGAGGCGATCCGCCAGTTGCGCCGCGCCGGGGTGCCCACGAAGCTGCCGGTGACCGTGCTGTTCACCAGTGACGAGGAGATCGGCAGCCCCTCGACCCGCGACCTGATCGAGGCCGAAGCCTCCCGCCACGCCTTCATCCTGGTGCCCGAACCCGCTCGGGCCGGCGGCGGCGTGGTCACGGGCCGCTATGCGATCGCGCGCTTCAACCTGGAGGCGACGGGGCGTCCGAGCCACGCGGGGTCGAACCCGGGGGCGGGGCGGTCGGCGATCCGGGAAATGGCGCGCAAGCTGATCGAGATCGAGGACATGACCACCGAAAGCTGCACCTTCAGCGTCGGCGTGATCCACGGCGGCCAGTGGGTGAACTGCGTGACCACGACCTGCCGGGGCGAAGCGCTGTCGATGGCCAAGAAGCAGGCGGACCTGGATCGCGGCGTGAAGGCGATGCTCGACCTGCGCGCGTCCTCGAACGAGGTGCAGTTCAAGGTGACGCGCGGCGTGACCCGGCCGGTCTGGGAAGCGGACGAGGCCGGGCTGGCGCTGTACGAAAAGGCGCGGGTCATCGCCAAGGGCCTCGGCTACCACATCGCGTCGGAGAGTTCGGGCGGCGGGTCGGACGGCAATTTCACCGGCGCGATGGGGATCCCCACGCTCGACGGCCTGGGTGTCGCCGGCGGCGGCGCGCATACGCTGACGGAGCATATCGAGGTCGACAGCCTGGCTTATCGCGGCAAGCTGATGGCCGGGTTGCTGGCCACGCTGGGGGGCTGACGCCGGGCGGTTCGTTCCCGGCTCTGGTCCCCTGACAGGTGCGGACGCCTTTGCAAGACATGCGACAGCGCCCCATGTTAAGCTAGATGAATTCTAGTCATGGGCAGGGCATGCGCACCATCGGCACCTTTGAGGCCAAGAACAAGCTGAGCGAACTGCTCGACCTGGTCGAACACGGCGAGGAAGTGACGATCACCCGGCACGGGCGGGAGGTCGCGCGCCTGGTTCCGCCAAAGGGTGCGATCAACCGCGAGGCCGCGCGCGCTGCCGCCCAGGGCATCCGGGATATGAGCAAAGGCGTTACCCTCGGCGACGTGACGATCAAGGACCTCATCGCCGAGGGCCGACGGTGAGTCTGATTCTCGATCCGTCACTGACGCTCGCGTGGTATTTTGAGGATGAGCGCACGCCCGCGGCTGACGCCGTTCTCACCCAGGTCGCCGATATGGGCGCCGTCGTCCCGTCGCCCTGGCGGATCGAAGTGCTGAACGCCTTCCAGACGGCGATCCGTCGTAAACGGATCGATACGACGTTTCGCGATATAGCGCTCGCCCGGCTCAGCGTGATGCCGATCGATGTCGACCCAGACTGCGATACCCAAGTCACTGCGATACCCAAGTCTGGGCCACGACGTTGCGCCTGGCCGACCGCTTCCGTTTGACGGCCTATGACGCCGTCTATCTGGAACTCGCGCAGCGCAGGCAACTGCCGCTTGCATCACTTGACGAAGACCTGCGCCGGGCTGGTTCGACCCTTGGGGTGACGTTGCTGGGGGGCTGACGTCCGGCCCGGGCCACTCTACATCCGGGGAGGAGCAAAGGAGCGTCCCCATTAGCGAATCCCCGACCATAGGCGTTTCGGTCATCGAGACGGCCTTGCAGACGATGCCGCTCGCCCCGGGCGTGTACCGCATGCTCGATGCGAAGGGCGACGCGCTCTATGTCGGCAAGGCGCGCAACCTCGTGCGCCGCGTCACCTCCTATACCCAGCTCGGCCGGTTGCCGGAGCGGCTGCGGCGGATGGTCTCGGAAACCGCGTCGATGGAGATCATCACGACGCATACCGAGGCGGAAGCGCTGCTGCTGGAAGCCAATCTTATCAAGCGGCTGAAGCCACGCTTTAACATCGTACTTCGGGACGACAAGTCCTATCCCTGGCTGATGCTGACCGAAGACCACCCATTCCCCCAGATCGCCAAGCATCGCGGGGCGCAGGTGCGCAAGGTCAGCTATTGGGGACCGTTCGCCTCTGCCTGGGCGGTCAACCAGACCGTCACCGCCATGCAGCGCGTCTTCCTGCTCCGCTCTTGTTCAGATTCCGTATTTTCAACGCGGTCCAGGCCGTGTTTGCTGTATCAGATTAAGCGCTGTTCCGCCCCCTGCGTCGGCCGCATCAGTCAGCAAGCCTATGCCGGCCTGGTCGCCCAGGCCCGCGCCTTCCTGTCCGGCAAGGCGGGGTCGGTGCAGAAGGAGCTGGCGGCGCAGATGGAGCAGGCGGCCGAAGCGCTGGAGTTCGAGCGCGCCGCCGCGATCCGCGACCGGTTGCGGGGGCTGACCTTCGTGCAGGGCAGCAGCGTGGTGAATCCGGCCAGCATGACCGACGCCGACGTGATCGCCGCCTGGCAGTCCGCCGGCCAGACCTGCGTGCAGGTGTTCTTCATCCGCGGCGGCCGCAACAACGGCAACAGGGCGTTCTTCCCCAGCCACACCAGGGCGGAGGAAACGCCCGACGTGCTGTCGGCCTTCATTGCCCAGTTCTACGACGACAAGCCGCCGCCGCCGCTGCTGCTGGTCAACCACGACCTGCCCGAACAGGCCCTGATCGCCGAGGCGCTGTCGCTGAAGGCCGGCCGGCGCGTCGAGGTCACCCATCCGCAGCGCGGTGAAAAACACGCCGTCGTGCAGCACGCCGAGACCAACGCGCGGGAGGCGCTGGAACGCAAGCTGGCGGAAAGCGCCGGGCAGGCAAAGCTGCTGGAAGGCGTCGCCGCCCTGTTCAAGCTGCCCAGCACGCCCGAACGGATCGAGGTCTACGACAACTCCCACATCATGGGGACGAACCCGTACGGGGTGATGATCGTCGGCGGCCCGGAGGGGTTCACGAAGTCCGCCTACCGCAAGTTCGGGATCAAGGGCCCCGTCACGCCCGGCGACGATTTCGCGATGATGCGGGAGGTGCTGACCCGCCGCTTTTCACGCGCCCTGAAGGACGGCGCCGAGGGGAACGAGGCGGAATGGCCCGATCTGGTGCTGATCGACGGCGGCGCCGGCCAGCTTTCGGCGGCGCGGGCAGTGCTGGACGATCTGGGCGTGCAGGACGTGAAGCTGGCGGCGATCGCCAAGGGGCCGGACCGCGACGCCGGCCGGGAATGGTTCTACACGGACGGGCAGGAGCCGTTCCAACTGCCGCCGCGCGACCCGGTGCTGTATTTCCTCCAGCGGCTGCGGGATGAGGCGCACCGCTTCGCCATCACGACGCACCGCGCCGGGCGGTCCAAGGCGATCCGGACCAGCGAGCTGGATGAGATCGAGGGGATCGGCGCCGCCCGCAAGCGCGCGCTGCTGAACCATTTCGGCAGCGCCCGCGGGGTGAAGATGGCGGGATTGGCGGACCTGGAAGCCGCCGCCGGCATCAGCCGCGAAACCGCCCGCCGGGTCTACGCCCATTTCCATCCGGACGCTCGGCTGGAAGAGGGGGCGTCCAAGCGGGCGTAGGGCCTATGGGCGCCGGTGCCGCTCCATCTCAACGCCCCTAGGGCCTGCGCCCGCCAAAACGAAAGGGACGCCCCAGCCCTCTACGGCTTCGTCCCCGGCAGCAGCGGCTGGCTGTTGGAGTGCGGCCCGATCAGCTCATCCTCCCGCGGTTCCACCTTGGGCGCCGGCAGCGGCGTCAGCGGCATCGGCTCATAGACCGGCGTCGCGGTCAGCGTCGCGCAGACCACCTTGTAGGGCACGCCCAGGAACGTATCGACCGCGTAGAACACCAGGTGCCCGCCGCTGACGGCCGGCGCGCGGATCGCGCCGAAATCCGGCACCCCATGGTCGCGCAGGCGGATGACGCCGGCCTGCCATGGCGCCGACGGGTCCTCCTTCGCCAGCTCCGCCTTGTATTCGGCGGCGAAGGCGTTCGGGTCGGAGATCACCCGGAAATCCGAACCATGGGCGAAATGGTTCACCGCCTGCGCCAGCGGCAGGGGGTGCTTCTTCAGGTGCGGCGCCATCTTCAGCAGCTCCGCCATGTCGTGCGCCTGCCCGACATCGCCCGGAGCCACCAGCTTGCCGCCGCTGTCATCGATGCCCAGCACGACGGCGGGCGGTTGGTCAATCATCTCGGGCTCCATGTATGATCCCCCATATGGGCACTGTCGGTCCCCCTGATCTGCGCGGTCATTCGACGCTTTCCCATTGCGTGTCCACCCACTTCTTCCCCGCCGGCGCCATCGATCCCGGCGGATCGGTCTTCTCCCACAGCTTGGGCTCGCCGGTCGTCGGATCGGGCGCGATGACGAAGAATGTGTGGTTGAGGCCGCTGCCCCAGTTCGTATCGGCGATCACGAACTCGGGCGCCGCCATGTCGCGCATCAGGTTCGACTTCACCCCGTTCTCGGTCTGCTCGGCATAGGCCTTCTTCAGCGCGTCCAGTTTCTCCTGCAACTTCTGCGGCGTCACGGGGCGGCCGGCGTCTTCTTCCTTCTTCTTCCAGGCGTCGGAGTCCTTGCCGGCGATCGCGTCGTTGTAGGGGGTCAGGGCCTCTTTCACCGCCGCGTCCAGTTGCGCCGGCTTCATCGCCCGGGTCGGCCGCTTCTCCCGCTGCGCGGTCTCCAGCATCGTGACCAGCGCGGGGTCGGACTTGCCGCCCTTGTTCTTCTCGCCGGCGATGGCCTTCGTCAGTTCCTGGTCGAACAGATAGGCGGCGCGGTCGGCGGTCAGGTCGGTGTCCTTCAGCGCCTGGCCTTTCGCCACCAGCTTCTCCTGCACCTTCTGCGCGGTTTCCTGCGGCGTCGCGCCCTTCAACTCGGCCAGCGACGGGTCGTTCGGCAGTGCGTTGAAGCCGTGGATGCCCTGGGTATTCATGGTGATCATGTGATCGCCCTTGCCGCTGAACTGGTTCAGCATCCCGGTCAGCACCTGGGTCGTGCGCTGCCCCTCGGTCGGCGCGGGTGAGCCGGACGCTTTCGCCAGGATCGGCTTCACCTGCAGCCCGTTGCCGAACAGCGTCTTGGTCGCCTGGTCGGTGAACCCGCCGCTCGCCAGCTCCCACGGCTTGTATTTGCCCGGGCAGACGGCGTTGAGGAAGGCAGGCTGCTTCGTCAAGGCCTTGATCCGGTTCGCCTGGTCCGAACCGCCGCCGAACCCGAGCGCAGCGATGGAGACCTCGGCGATCGCGTCGGAGAACTGGTCCTGGGTGGTGATCGCCTTGTCGCCCGCCTTCAGCTTCAGCACGTAGCGGCCCTGGGACGAGGAGCCGTCATTGGAATCGGTCACCGTCAGCGTCGGGTCGTAGGTGAAGGTGAAGGCGTTGCTGATCGCATTGGCCAGCGCGGCCTTCTTGCCGTTCCAGGCATTGTCCGGGCCGCCGACGATCGGACGCATCTGGTCCAGCCCCGGCGCCATCGCGCCGGTGAACTGCGACTTCTCGATCGTGTTGCCCTGCCGCGCCGTGGCGGTCGCCAGCGAATACTCCCAGCTTCGCATGATCGGGTCTTCGTTGGGCGGGATGTTCGTCACCGCCGGCACCGCCGTCGACGCGCCGGGGGCCTTGTAGGTACCCTTGGTGGCGATCTCGGCATAGGACCGCATGGCGTCCATCGGCTGCGTCTCCCGCATCCGCCGCGCCGGGGCCGTCGCGAAGCAGGACCCCACCGGCCCCTGGTCGAGCGGCTTCAGCATCGCCGCCAGCACCGATGTGCGGGTGTCCTTGGCGTCGACCGCGTCGGTGCCGCCCTTGCCGACCGACCGCCGCACCAGCCCTTGCGCGCCCGGGTCCGTCGGCGCCGTCACGCCCTTCAGGATCGTGCTGGCTTGCGGGTCCTCCAACTCCTTCAAGCTCTTCAGCAACTGTCCCGTCAGCGCCGGCGTCGGGATGTTCACCACGCTGGGGTTGTACAGCATGGCGCCGACCGTCTTCTTGGCGCCGTCGGAGGTCATGTCGATCGACCCGTCATCCTTCAGCAGCGCGCCGGCGACGCCCGTCGTCCGCTGCCGCGCCAGTTCGCCCCAGGTCGAGGGCGTGGGGCCGAACGGATCGGGTTTGAACTGCTCGCCGGAGTCGAGATAGTCGGGCAGGCGCGCGAAATAATCGCCGCCGACATTGCCGCCCATCTTCAGCAGGTTCTCGCCGTAGGATTCGCAGGCGCCGGGCACGGTGCAGACGGTGCCGTCCTTGGCCTTCAGGCCGTTGCCGACGGCGTCGCGCACCGTCGGCCAGCCTTGCGCGATGGTGTCGGGGAATTTGGCCGTGGTAGCGGCCGTGACCGCCGACTTCGCCAGGGTCGGGTTCTCGGTGAAGCCCTTGATGAAGGTCGCCGCGGTCGCGTCCTTGAATTTCTGGTCGGACGAACCCGACAGCGGTCCGCCGGCCAGGGCGTCGGTCAGGTTCTTCTGGCCCTGCGCCGCTTTCAGATAGGCCTCGGCCTTGGTCTTGGCCGCGCCGGCGTCGTCGCATTCCTTCTCCGCCTTCTCGGTCGCCTGTTTCTTCCGGCGCTTCTGTTCGGGCGTGCCCTCCGGCATGGCCTTCGCGGCGTTCAGCGCGTTCTGCTTCTCGGCCAGTTCCCGGACACGGTCTTCCAGCGCCTTTTGGGCGTCGGCGATGAGCTTGTCGTTGACCTCCACGTTGCCCAGGACGGCGCGGAAGGATTTGAACGCGCCCTTGGTCTGTTTCGCGGTGTCGCTGCCCGCGCCGTACTTGTCCGACACGCCGCCGATTTGCTTGGCCTGCCTGACCAGCCCTTCCAGCGCGCCGATCGCGGCTTCGGCGGCCTGGAAATTCGCCGGCGTCGGGAATTCGTCCTTCAGCGCGTCGGTGGCCTTGTCCCGCTCCGCCTTCATGGCCTTCAGGTCGTCGGGATCGGCGCCGGCCGGATCGGACAGGCCGGCGAGGCGCTGCTGCAGGTCGGTGCGCCGCTTGGCGACGCGCGCGGTCTCCTGCTGGATCGCCTGGGTCAGCGCGTTGATCGCCTGCTCCGCGGTGGTGACCTGGGCAGGGGACGGATAGGCCGGCGCCAGCGCGTTCGTCGCCGCCTGGCGGCTGGCGTTCATCGTTTCGGCGGCTTTCTGGTCGGCCCAGGCCGGGACGGCCAGCTTGGCCAACGCTTCCTGCAGCGCCTGGCGCCGGCCGGCGATCCGGTTCGCTTCTTGTTGCGTCGCGGTATTGAACGCCTCGATCGCCTTCGATGCCGCCTCGAACCGCGCGCCGGTGGGGTAGGGCGGCGCCATGGCCTCGTTGGCCTGCTGCCGCAGCCCGGCGAGCGTCTTCAGCGCCTCGGGGCCGGCGTAAGGCGGGTCGATCAGGTTCAGGATCTGGTTCTGCACCTCCTGCTTCTTGCCGCGTGCCTCCTGCTGCACGTCGTCGACCATCCAGTCCAGCATGGCGATCGCCTTGCGGGCGTCGCTGAGCTGCTTGCCCGACGGCAGGGGCGGCGTCAGTGCCTCGCTCGCCTTCTGCCATTCGCCCTGCATCGCCCTGACCTTGTCCGGGGCAGCCCATTCCGCGACCGAAAGCTTGTCGAGCTCGTCCACCAGGCCCTGCTTGGCCTGCTGGATCTGGGTGCGCCGCGCTTCCCCGTCCTTGACCAGCTGCGTCATGCCGGCGGTCGCCTTGGCGAAGTCGCCGGCGTTCTTCTGGTCCATGATCGGGCGGAGGCGCTGGATCAGCGCGACCGTCTCCTGGTCCTCCCGCGGCAGGGCGGCGGCGAGTTCGCGGAACTTGGCCTCCTCGGCGACATAGGCCTCATAGGCGGCGACGGTCGCCTTGTTCTGCTTGCCGCTGAACAGCCCCTTGCTGAGGTGCTGGGATACGAAGGCGCGTTGCTGGTCCGTCAGCGTATCGAGCGGCATCGTCGAGCTCTTTCCATCAGGGTCCCGGATCGGGGAGACGGCGAAATCAGATCGTTTTCATCACGTCGGCGAGCGTCGCGGTCACGCGCGACTTGATGTCGAGCTGCAGGAAGCCGTTGCTGTCGATGTCGTTCATCAACGGGTCTTCCGCGGCGTATTTCTGGAACCTGGCGACGATGCCGCGCGCTTCCTCGGACAGCTTGCGCTTGGCGCTTTCGTCGGCGGTGGCGCGCAGTTCGTTCAGCTTCGCGGTCAGGCTGTCGTCCAGCACTTCCAGCAGCGCGTCGAGATTGCCGATGTTCTGCTGGATGGCGGGGTATTCAGGCTGGGTGGACGTGGCTTCCAGGATCGTTTCCTGGAGTTTCTTCACCTGCTGGCCGACATAGCTGCGGGTGTTGTTCCATTGCAGCATGGCCTGCGCGAGCCGCACGGCGGCGCCCGAGGGTGCCGATTGACTCTGGGGTGCCGATTGACTTTGGGGTCCGGTTTGATTGGGTCCGGCCTGGTTCGGCTGGGCGCCGGACGCGGGCGCGCCAAGGCGCACCTGCAATACCTGCTCGACCCAAGTACGGCGGGCACTGGCTGACACGTTACGATCCCTGGCTTGTCGTCTTGCCGTCTGACAATTGCGACCGTTGTTATTACTGAACTTTAACGGTGCGGGTCGGGCGGAGCAAGCACAACCGGCGGCCGGGTCGCGTGCCCTAACCCCGCAGCCGCTCGATCTCCACGCCGGCCGACTCGGCGTCGGGGAAGATATCCAGCTTCTCCACCTTCACCCGCACGCTCCGCACGCGCGGGTCGGCCAGGCAGGATTCCGCGATGCGTTCGGCCATCGTCTCCACCAGCCGCGTGTGGCCCGCCGTGGCGATGCTGCGCACGCTGTCCGCCACTTTCTCGTAGCTGACGACGCGTCCCAATTCATCCGCGCCGACCGCGACGCCGGCCCGCGCCGCCTCGTCCTCGACCCCCAGGTCGACGTTGATCCGCACCCGTTGCCGGGCCGCGTGCTCATGCGGATAGATCCCGATCGAGGCCGACAGCACCATGTCGCGCAGGAACACGTGCCGGATGCCCAGGCGGGCGCTGGCGATGCTCATTCCTCGGGCGCTCCCGTCGAACCTTCCGCCGCCCATTGCAGGTGCTGGCCGCCGTCCAGCGCGATCATCTGTCCGGTCATCGCCGGCAGCGACAGGATCGCCCGCACCGCACGCGCCACTTCGTCGGCGCCGGTGCCGTGGCCCAGCGGGACCGAAGCCGATTGCCTGGCGAATTGTTCGGGCGTCTGCCGCGTGCTGGGCAGCGCCGGGCCGGGGCCGATGCCGTTGACCCGGATCCGGGGCGCGAGCGCCAGCGCCATCGTCTGCGTCAGCGCCCATAGCCCGGCTTTCGACAGCGTGTAGGACACGAAATGCGGCGTCAGCGACCATACGCGCTGATCGAGCAGGTTGACCACCACGCCCTCGGCCGCTGCCGGCAGGGCCTTGGCCATGGCCTGCATCAGGATGAAGGGGGCCCGCAGGTTCGGCTCCATGTGCGAATCCCAGGTCTCGCGGGTCACGCCGTCCCATTCGTCGCGTTCGAACCGGCTGGCGTTGTTGACCAGTACGCCGACCGGCCCCAGCGCCGCGACCGCGTCCGGCACCAGGCGCCCGGTCTCCGCCTCGATCCGCAAATCGGCCTGCAGCACCATGGCCCGCCGTCCCGTCCGTTCGATCGCCGCCTTGGTCGCCTCGGCCTCCTGCCGGCTGGCGCCGCAATGGACGGCGACGTCGAAGCCCAGGGAGGCCAGCTCCAGCGCGATCGCGTGCCCGATCCGCTTGGCGCCGCCGGTCACCAGCGCGGTGCGGGGAATCTTCGCCGAGATGCTCATGGCCTAGCCCGTCCGGGGCCGGCGGCGCAGGTCGGCGCGCACATGCCGGAAGTTCAGGATCGCCGGATCGGCCACCACCGGCCCCGGCGCGATCGCCACGATCACCCGTTCCGCTATCGGACCAAAATCCGCTCGGAAATGCACCGAGGACTTCAGCGCGATGATCGGACAGTCCGCCGGCTCGATCCCCACATGGCGCAGGATCGCCTGGTCCAGCGCCTGCATCTTGCGTGAGGTCACGACGACCCGGACGCCGTCGACGTCGATCAGCGCCGTCGGCCCGAGATTGCCCGGGTTGCCCGCGCCCATCGGCCCGGTCAGGGTGAAGGTCCCGTCGGTCAGCCTCTCGACCCGAGCGGTGCAGGCGAAAGGCATGCCGTCGGACTTGCCGCCGAGGGAAAGCGAAACGGTCTGCCCGACGCCCGCCTTGACGCAGGCGGCGACGCTCTCGGCGTCGTTGATCAGGCAGACGACCGCGCCCTTCGCCTTCTGCCCCACCAGTTCGGACAGCAGCTCGGTCGTGTCGCCGTGGCCGCCGCCGCCCGGATTGTCCTGCGTATCGGCCAGCACCACCGGCTTGGACGCGGCGGCGGCGATCCGTCGCGCCTCGGCCACTGCCTGGGAGGACGGCAGCGTGTCCTGCACGAAGCTCGCTTCGCGCGCGTTGACGAAGGCCAGCAGTGCATCGGCGGCGGCGTCCGCCTTCGCCTGGGTGTCGGCATAGGCGGCGATGGCGGCGCCGCAGCCGGCGAAATCGGCATAGGGAAAGCCGAAGCAGAAGGCGAGCTCGACCGCGTCCAGCCGCGATGCAAGGTCCGCACGCTCCGTCATCACCGGCTGCATGGGCGGCATCAGCGTGCACTGGCTGCCCAGCGGGATCCAGAAATCCAGCGCGCGGAAGGCCCGGAACCAGGGGGCGCCGCGTGCGATGCGGGCGAGCAGGAGGCGCATGGCCTGGGCGCCGGCCGCCTTCATGTCGACATGCGGATAGGTCCGGAACGGCACCGCAACGTCGGCCAGCCGCACCATCGCCTCGGTCAGGTTGGCGTGCGGGTCGAGGCTGATCGTCAGCGGCAGGTCCGCCCCCACGATCGCCCGCACCCGGCGCAGCAACTCGCTCTCGGCGTCGGGGAAGCTCTCGACCACCGCCGCGCCGTGCAGGTCCAGGTAGACGCCGTCGAGCGGGCCTTGGTCCAGTGCCGCGGACAGCGGGGCGCAGATGCAGGCGGCGATGCGCTCGAACGCTTCGTCCTCCACCGGGCCGGCGGGATTGGCGAAGCCCCAGGCGAGGGGCACGAGGTCCACGCCCGCTTCCTCCGCCACCGCGATGGCGCCGGCGAGCGGGATGGAGCGGGGGCGCATCGCCGCGACCAGCCCGTCCCCGGCGGTGAACGGCGGCAGGCCGCCGGGCTGGAGGAAATCGGCATAGGTGGTGGGACGCGGGGCGAAGGAGTGGCTTTCGTGCAGGAAGCCGCCGACGGCGATCCGCATGGTCAGCGCACCTGGTTGTGCGGCGTGCCGCCGGCCAGCAGCGTCTTGATGCCCGCCAGCACCACGCGGCCCATGGCGTCGCGCGTCTCCTGCGTGTTGCTGCCGAGGTGCGGCAGCAGCACGACGTTTTCCAGCGTCAGGTAGGCCGGGTCCAGCTTCGGTTCGTTGTTGAAGACGTCGAGGCCGGCGCCGGCGAGGTGGCCGGAGCGCAGCGCGGCGATCAGCGCGGCGTCGTCGACCAGCGTGCCGCGCGCGGCGTTCACCACCACGGCCCCTTTCGGCAGCCTGGCGATCCGTTCCGCATCCAGCCAGTGCCGCGTGCCGCCGCCGCCCGGTGCGTGCAGCGAGAGGAACTCGCAGTGCGGCAGGAACGCCGCGTCGCTGTCGTGGAAGGTGGCACCCTGTTCCAGGTCGGGGGGCAGGCGGTTCTGGTCGCGGTAGTGGATCTCCATGCCGAAGCCGCGGGCCATCTTCGCCATCTCCCGCCCGATGCGGCCGAGGCCGAAAATGCCCAGCTTGCGGCCGGCGACGCCGGTGCCCAGCAACTGGGTCGGCGCCCAGCCTTCCCATTTGCCGGACCGCACCAGCCGCTCGCCCTCACCGGCGCGGCGGGCGGCGGTCAGCATCAGCATGAAGGCGCATTCGGCGGTCGCGACCGACAGCACGTCGGGGGTGTTGCACACCGCGATGCCGCGCGCCGTGGCCGCCCCGACGTCGATATGGTCGAAGCCGACGCTGAACGTGCCGATCACTTTCACGCTGTCGGGCAGCGCGGCGATCGTCGCGGCATCGAGCTTGTCGCCCGGACAGCACAGCACCGCCGCCTTGCCCTTTGCCCGCGCCAGCAGATCGGGGATCGGCGTGTCGGAGGCGGTCAGGCTGGCGTCGAAGTCCGCCTGGGCCAGGGCCTCGATCGCCGGGGGCAGGCGGCGGGTGATCAGCAAGGCAGTCTTGGGCATGAGGTCGCTCCCGGCGGTTGAATCGGCGGGGACGATACACACAGGCTTCCGAGGCGTCGATAAAGGCCCCAGCGGATAAGGCCCCAGCGGATAAGGCCCCAGCGGATGAGGTCCCAGCGGATAACGTCCGAGCGGAGACGCTTGGCCTCGGTTTTGCTAGACTGGCGGCGCCGGGACAGGTGGAGGGGTGATCATGCCCAAAGCGCAGGCGCGCCGGATGAATCTGGGCGCATTTATCCATGAAACGGGCCAGCACGTGGCGGCGTGGCGCCATCCGGGCGCCTATGCGGAATCCGGCACGGTCTTCGCCCAGGCGGTCGACGTCGCCCGCACCGCCGAACGCGGCAAGTTCGACCTGCTGTTCCTGGCCGACAGCGCCGCCGTCAGCGTCTTCGGCTCGCCCGAGGCGAAGGGCCGCATGGGCAAGACGGTGAAGTTCGAGCCGATCACGCTGCTGTCCGCCTTGTCCGCCGTCACCACGAACCTGGGCTTCGTTGCGACCTGTAGTTCCACTTACAACGAACCCTACACGCTGGCGCGGCAGTTCGCCTCGCTGGACCAGATCAGCGGCGGGCGCGGCGGCTGGAACCTGGTGACGTCGAACAACGAGGCCGAGGCCTTCAACCACGGCCGCGACACGCATGTCTCCCACGCCGACCGCTATGACCGCGCGGCGGAGTTCGCCGAGGTCGTGCAGGGGCTGTGGGATAGCTGGGACGAAGATGCTTTCATCCGTGACCAGGAGTCAGGCGTCTATTTCGACCCGGCGAAGATGCATGTGCTGAACCATAAGGGGACGCACTTCCAGGTGCGCGGCCCGCTGAACGTGGCGCGCTCCCCCCAGGGGCGGCCGGTGCTGGTGCAGGCCGGCGCGTCCGACACCGGGCGCGACCTCGCCGCCCGCATGGCGGAGGTCGTGTTCACCGCGCAGACCACGTTCGAGCAGGCCAAGGAATTCTATGGCGACGTCATCGCCCGCCTGCCGCGCTATGGCCGCACCCAGCAGGAGGTGAAGGTCCTGCCAGGCCTGTATCCCGTCGTCGGCCGCACCGAGGCCGAGGCGCGGGAGAAGTTCGATTTCCTGCAGTCGCTGATCCATCCCAGCGTCGGCATCTCGGTGCTGGAGCATACGATCGGGGTGCCGAACCTGGGTCGGTATCCGCTGGACGGTCCGGTGCCGGAGATGGGCGACACCAACGGCCCGCTGTCCCGCCAGCGCCTGCTGCTGGAGGCCGCGCGCCGCGACAAGCTGACGCTGTGGGAGCTGTGCCTGCTGAACGCCGGCCCGCGCGGGCACCTGCTGACGATCGGCACGCCCGCACAGATCGCCGACGTGATGGAGCACTGGTTCCTGAACGGCGCGGCCGACGGGTTCAACGTCATGCCGGCCTGGCTGCCGGGGTCGCTGAACGACTTCGTCGACATGGTCATACCGGAATTGCAACGGCGCGGCTTGTTCCGCACGGAATACGAGGGCAAGACATTGCGCGAGAACCTGGGATTGCCGAAGCCCGCCAGCCGCTACGCGAAGCCCGCCGTGCCGATGGTCGCGGAATGAGCGCCGGGATCACCCGCCGCGGCCTGGCCGCCCTGTCCGCCGGCGCCTTGGCCTTGCGCGCGCTGCCCGCGCGGGCGGTCGGCGATACCTTCGTCAGCGGCTGGGGCCTGCCGGCGAACCTGGACCCGCACCAGGTGTTCGACGTGCCGATGCAGACGGTCATGTTCAATGTGTATGACAATCTGTACAGATACGAGAACGACCCGCCGCAGATCGTCCCGTGGCTGGCCAAGAGCCACACCGTCTCCGCCGACGGGCTGACCTGGGATTTCGAGCTGCGGCCGGGCATCAAGTTCCACGACGGCAGCGCCCTTACCGCCGACGACGTCGTCTACTCCTTCCACCGCGTGCTCGGCCTCAAGCTCGCCCCCGCCGGCGCGTTCCTGCCGATCCTGAAGCCCGAGAACGTGACCGCCACCGGTCCGCTGACGGTGCGCTTCGTGCTCAGCAAGCCGTACGCGCCGTTCTTCGCCGCGATCCCGATCATTTCGATCGTCAACCAACGCGCGATCAAGCCGCACGAAAAGGACGGCGACTGGGGCAAGTCCTGGCTGGCCAGCAACGGCGCCGGGTCCGGGGCGTACAAGGTTGTGCCGGCCACCTATCGGCCGCTGGAATCCCTCGACCTGGACATCCATGACGCCCACTTCATGGGCTGGGACGACAACAAGAACCCGGTCCGCAAGGTGGCGGTGCGACCGACGGCCGAGACCTCGACGCGCATCCTGGCGCTGCTGAACGGGTCGCTGGACTGGACCGATACGAACCTGCCGGCGGACCAGGTGGACAAGATCAACGCGTCGAAAGTGGCGCACGTGGAGAAGAACACGGTGATGCGCACGTTCATTGTGCGCATGCACAACCAACGGGCGCCGTTCGACAACATCAACGTGCGCAAGGCGTTTGCCTGCGCCTTCAACTATATGGGGTTCATCAACGACATCCTGGGCGGCTACGCGACGCGCGATCCGCTGCCGATGCCCGACAACCTGTGGGGCGCGCCCAAGGACGTCAAAGGATACAGCTACGATCTGGCGAAGGCCAAGGAATACCTGGCGAAAGCCCAGGCCGAGGGCGCCCAGCAGCTCAAGCGCCCGATCGAGCTGCACGTGCAGTCGGAAAACGACCAGAGCGTCCAGGCCGCGCAGATGTTCCAGAGCGACCTGGCGGAGATCGGCATCAACCTGAAAGTCGTGCCCGACACCTGGGCCAACATGACCGCCAACATGAGCACGCCGCAGAATACCCCGGACATGTGGGTGCACTGGGTCAGCACCTATTTCGTCGACCCCGAGAACTGGGTCGGCCAGATGTACGACAGCCAGTTCCACGGCACCTGGAAAGCGTCGTCCTGGTATGAGAACCCGAAAGTCGACGCGCTGCTGCGCAAGGCCCGCGCGACCTTGGCGCAGGAAGAGCGTGCGCCGCTGTACGAGGAGGCGATCCGCCTGATCGTCGCCGACTGCCCGGATATCTTCGTTTACAACTCCATGCAGTTGCAGGGGATCAACAACCGGGTGAAGGGCCGCCGGTTCTGCACGGTGGGGCAGGGGTGCGAGATGCGGTGGATCAGTATCTGACGGGTGTATGGACAGTGTGCCGGACGCCTTTCCCCGCGTCGCGGCCGGGCGTGTCCCGGCCATCCACGACGTTGCCGTGCGCACCGCCGCAAGCCGCAGGTGGCCGAACCAGGCCGAACCATGACGTGTCGCCCGCATGACCCGCTTTCTCCTCCTTCGCGTCGGCACCGCGATCCCGTCCCTGATCGGGCTGCTGGTCCTGACCTTCCTGCTGATCCACGCGGTGCCGTCGGACCCGGCCGTGTCGCTCGCCGGGGACGCCGCGACGCCGGCGCAGATCGCGGCGATCCGGCACCAATACGGGTTCGACTTGCCGCTCTGGCGGCAGTTCCTCGCCTATGCCTGGAAGGCGCTGCATTTCGACTTCGGCGAGAGCGCCTTCTCCCACCGCGCCGTGTCGCTGGATATCGCCCAGCGCCTGCCGGCGACGCTGGAACTGGTCATCGCCTCGCTGGTCCTGTCCGTCGGCATCGGCATCCCGTTGGGCGTGTTCTCGGCGCTGCGCCATAACCAGTGGCCGGATTTCCTGCTGCGCATCGTGTCCGTCGCCGGCGTGGCGGTCGCCGCGTTCTGGGTGGCGATCATGCTGCAGCTTTATTTCTCCATGCGGCTGGGCTGGTTTCCGTTGCGCGGGGAACTATCGCCCGACATGGCGCCGCCGCTGAGGATCACCGGGTCGGTGATCCTCGACAGCCTGCTGACCGGACGCTTCGACGCGTTCGGCAACGCGCTGTCCCACCTCGTGCTGCCGGCCGTCACCCTCTCCCTCGGCGGGATGTCGGGCATCGTGCGGTTCACCCGAGCGGGGATGCTGGAAACGCTGCAGCAGGACTTCGTGGCGTATGAAAGGGCGATGGGCTACCCGTCCGGCCGGCTGATCTGGCGCTATGTGCTGCGCAATTCGGTCACCGCGACCGTCACCCAGATCGGCCTGCTGTTCGGCGGCCTGATCGCCGGCGGCGTGGTCGTGGAATCGATCTACGACTGGCCCGGCGTCGGCAATTACACCGTGCAGGCGATCCTGACCGGCGACCGGCAGGTGATGCTGGCGGTGACGCTGATGATCGGGGTCATCTATACGATCGTCAATATCCTGACGGACCTCGTGCAGGGCCTGATCGACCCCAGGCTGTTGCGGCGCGCATGAACCCGGTGCTGCGCAAGCTGGCGCGCGACGTGCCGGCGATGATCGGCCTGGCGATCGTGCTGGTCGTGGTGCTGATCGCGATCCTCGGCCCGTGGCTCGCGCCCTATCCCGGAGACGCCACGGCGTCGCACTTGCTGCGCCGGCTGAAGCCGCCGACGATGGCGTTCCCCTTCGGCACCGACAATTTGGGACGCGACATCTACTCCCGCGTGATCCTGGGTGCGCGCGGCGCGCTGCAGGTGGCGATGGCCGTCGTGGGCCTGGCGATGGCGATCGGCATCCCGCTTGGGCTGCTGGCCGGGTACCGCAACGGGTTCTTCTCCGAACTGATCATGCGGGTCTGCGACGTCGTGCTGGCGATCCCGCAACTGATCCTGGCCCTGGCGCTGGCGCAGATGATGGGGCCGTCGCTGCAGAGCGCGATGCTGGCGCTGTCGCTGACCTACTGGCCGTTCTTCACCCGGATCGTCTATGCCGATGCGCGGCGGCTGCGCGAATCCCTGTTCGTCGACGCGCTGCACGGCATCGGCGCGGGGACGGGACGCATCGTCTTCCTGCACATCCTGCCGAACGCGATCTCGCCCATCATCGTGCGCGCCACGATCGGCCTCGGCTTCACCATCCTGACCGCTGCGGTGCTGGGCTTCCTGGGCATGGGGGCGACGCCGCCCGCGCCCGACTGGGGCCTGACGATCGCGCAAAGCCGGCTCTATCTGCCCGATGCCTGGTGGTACGCGCTGTATCCGGGCCTGGCGATCCTGCTGACGGTGATGGGCTTCAACCTGCTGGGCGACGGGCTGCGCGACCTGGTCGACCCGCGCCTGCGGCGCTCGCGATGATCCCCATCCTGGAGGTCGCCGGCCTGAAGGTCTCGATCCGCACCGACGCCGGCCCGGCGCGCATCCTGGACGATGTCGGCCTGACCTTGCGCAAGGGCCGCGTCCTGGGCGTCGTCGGCGAATCGGGCTGCGGCAAGTCGACGCTGATCCGCGCGATCCTGGGCATCCTGCCGCGCGGCGGAGCGGTCGACGCAGGCACGATCCAGTTCGAGGGCGAGAACCTGCTGGTGTTCACCGAAGCCGAGATGGTCGAACGCATCCGCGGCCGGCGCATCGGCTTCATCCCGCAGGACCCGCTGCTGTCGCTGAACCCGGTGTTCAAGGTCGGCACGCAGATGCTGGAGGTCATGCGCCGCCACGCCGAGGGCACGAGGCGCGACCATGTCGCGCGGCTGGTCTCGTTGCTGAAACGCCTGCGCGTCCCGTCGCCCGAGGCGGCGCTGGAGCGCTACCCGCACCAGTTCTCGGGCGGCCAGCGGCAGCGGCTGCTGATCGCCGCCGCCTTGGCCTGCCAGCCCGGCCTGGTCATCGCCGATGAGCCGACGACGGCGCTGGACGTCACCACCCAGCACGAAATCCTGCTGCTGCTGCGCGAATTGGTGGACGAGTTCGACCTGTCGCTGCTGTTCGTGACCCATGACCTGGGCGTGGTCGCGGAGCTGTGCGACGACATCACCGTGATCTATGCCGGCCAGACGGTGGAGGCCGGGCCGGTCGCCCCGGTCCTGCGCACGCCCGGCCACCCGTATACGCGGGCGCTGATCGGCTGCCATCCGGAGCGGGCGACCAGCTTCGTCGGCATTCCCGGTTCGGTGCCGCCGGCCACGCGCATGCCGCCCGGCTGCCGTTTCGCCCCGCGCTGCGCCGAAGCGGAAACGATCTGTGGCGCCAACCTGCCTGCCCAGGCGCCTGGGCAGGACGGCGTGCTCGTACGCTGCATCCACGCGCCATGACGGAACCGATCATCCAGGCGCGCGACTTGCGCGTCACCCTGGGCGCCACCCTGGGCGTCACCCTGGGCGTCGCGCGCCGGTGGCTGCGTCCCCCGGTCGCGCCGGTGCAGGCGGTGGATGGCGTCGACCTGTCGCTGCATCCCGGCGAGATCCTCGCCCTCGTCGGCGAATCCGGCAGCGGCAAGACCACGCTCGGACGCACCATCCTGGGGCTGCAGCGGGAGACGTCGGGCGAGATCCGCCTGGACGGCCGGATCGTCAGCGGCGTGGCGCCGGTTCGGGCACGGGTGCTGCGGCGGGCGGTGCAGTATGTTCACCAGGACGCGGCGGCGGCGCTCGATCCGTGGTGGAGCGTCGGCGCCACGCTGCGCGAAGGCCTGCTGGTCCACGGCGTCCGGTCGGCCGAGGAGCGCCGGACGCGGGTGGAGCGCATGCTGGAATCGGTGGGGCTGGAGGCGGATGCCGGCCGGCGCTATCCGCACGAGTTCTCCGGCGGGCAGTTGCGGCGGGTGGCGCTGGCGCGGATCCTGCTGCTGCAGCCGCGGGTGCTGATCCTGGACGAGCCGACGTCGGGGCTGGACATGTCGGTGCAGGCGACGGTGCTGAACCTGCTGCTGGAGCTGCGCCGGTCGCTGGGGCTGACCTACCTGTTCATCTCGCACGATCTTTCGGTGGTGGAACGGCTGTCCGACCGGGTGGCGATCATGCACCGCGGCAAGATCGTCGAGACGGCGCCCACCAGGGACGTGTTCGCCGCGCCCCGGCACGACTACACGCGGACCCTGCTGGCATCCGCGCCCCGGCTGGACCGGCGGGTCGACGCCTGCCTGGCGTCGCCCGCCTAGACCCTAGGCCGCGCGCACGCCGGTCAGGAAGCTGTTGACCTCGCTGGCCAGGTCCTCGGCCTGCTTGGCCAGCACCCCCGCAGTGCCCAGCACCTGCGACGCGGCGCCGCCGGTCTCGCTGACCGATTTCGTCACGCCGTCGATATTGTTCGTGACCTCCTGCGCCGAGACCGCCGTCTGCTGGACGTTCCGGGCGATCTCCGACGTGGCGGAGCCTTGTTCCTCGACGGCGGAGGCGATCGCGGTGGCGATCACGCTGACCTCCTGGATCGTCGAGACGATGTTGCCGATGGCCGCGACCGCTTCCCGCGTCGCGGCTTGGATGTGGGAGATCTGGGTGCTGATCTCGTCGGTCGCCTTGGCGGTCTGGTTCGCGAGCGTCTTGACCTCGGAAGCGACGACCGCGAAGCCCTTGCCGGCGTCGCCGGCGCGTGCGGCCTCGATCGTCGCGTTCAGTGCCAGCAGGTTGGTCTGGCCCGCGACGCTGGTGATCAGGCCCACCACCTGGCCGATCTTCTCCGCTCCATCCGCCAGCGCTCGGACGATCTCGTCGGTGCGCAGCGCTTCCGCCACCGCTTTCTCGGTGGTGCTGGTCGACTGGGCCACCTGCCGCGTGATCTCCTGGATCGAGCTGGCGAGTTGTTCGGCGGCGGCCGCGGCGGTTTGCACGCCGGCCGACGCTTCCTCGGACGCGCTGGCGACGATCGTCGCCTGGTGGCCGGTGCGCTCCGCCGTCGTGGTCATGGAACGGGCGGCGGCTTCAAGCTGCGTCGAACCCGAGGCGAGGGCGCCCACCATGGTGCCGATCTTGGCTTCGAACCCTTGGACCAGCGTCGCCAGCCG
>NZ_DASZTJ010000178.1:0-9350 GCF_035548235.1 Rhodopila sp. | reverse complement strand
CATGTTCACCGGGTCGCTCAGGTCCGGGATGGTGCGGTTGAACCGGCAGGCGGCGCAGAAGGGCAGGTCGCTGTCCGCCTCCACCAGCCAGTTGCAGCCGTCCGCCTCGGCGTTCCGGCAGAAGCGGACCTGGGTCGAGGGATCGGCCAGCGCATGCCAGGCGTCGCCCTGCGGCTCCAGCGCCGACAACGTCATGGCGGAAGGCAGGTAGCCCAGCCGGTGGCCGCATTTTTCGCAACGGACGTTGTCGAAATAGAGCAACTGGCCACAGTGCTGGCAGAAAAAGAGCTTCATCGGTCCGGCATCCCCGTTTCGAGCCCCATACAAATGGAGCCGCCGCAAGACCGTTCCGTCACAAATCCGCCGCTCACGAGACGGTGACGACCTGGTGGCGTCCCTTCCGGGGGATCCGCGGACTCACACCGCCGCCGCGCTCCCCAGGATCGTCGTCGCCTGGGCCGACAGCACGCCGCCATTACCGTGGACCAAGGCGACGTCGGCGCCGGCCACCTGCCGCCGGCCGCACTCGCCGCGAAGCTGGCGCACCGCCTCGATCAGCAGGAACAGCCCGTACATGCCCGGGTGGCAATAGGACAAGCCGCCGCCGTTGGTGTTCACCGCCAGCGATCCGCCGGGGGCGATGCGGCCGTTCTCCACGAACGGGCCGCCCTCGCCCTTGGCGCAGAAGCCCAAATCTTCCAGGAACAGGATCGTGTTGATGGTGAAGGCGTCGTACAGCGCCAGCACCTTCACGTCCGCCGGCTTGATCCCGGACGCGGCATAGGCGCGGCGTCCGGACTCGATCGCACCCGTATGCGTCAGCATCGGCATCGAGGTGATGGAAGCATGGGTGATCGACTGCCCGCTGCCCAGCACGTAGACCGGCTTTTGCTTCATGCCCTTGGCGCGATCCGCCCGCACCATCACGATCGCTCCGCCGCCGTCGGTCACCAGGCAGATATCGCGTACGGTGAATGGCTCGCTGATTTTGCGCGCGTTCAGCACGTCCTGGATGGTCAATGGCTTCTTTTCCCACGCCGCCGGGTTCAGCAGCGCCCAGTCGCGGGCGGCGACGGCCACCGCGGCCATCTGCTCGCGGGTGGTGCCGAATTCATGCATGTGCCGGCTCGCCGCCATCGCATAGGCGCTGGCTGGCAGGAAAGGCTTGTACGGCGTCTCGTACGCGTTGAACTCCCGAGCGGAGGCGGCGCGGCGGCCAACGGTGCGCTGGGTGCTGCCATAGGCGATCACGGCGACGTTGCAGAGACCGGCCTCCAGCGCGGCATGTGCGTGGGCGACATGCACCTCGAAGGAGGAGCCGCCGACGATGGTGCTGTCGGTATAGGCGTTGGGCAGGCCGACATACTCGACCAGCGACATCGCCGAGGTCCGCGCCTGGGTGGTGGCGCAGAACACCGCGTCGACGTCCTTCAGGGTCAGGCCGGCGTCGCCCAGGGCGCGATGGATGCCCTGGGCCATCAGGTCGATCGGGCTCATCAGCGCGGCGACAGCGCCCAGGTCCGACTCGGCCGCGCCGACGATGGCGACACTTCCGCGGTTCATCACGCGCCCTCCGCCGGGGTGAAGACGGGGTAGGGATCTTCGTCGCCATCCGGCGTGAAGACGCGGAACTTCACCCGCATGCCGATCTTGACGTCCCTTGGGGCGATGTCCTCGACCCGCGACATCATGCGGAAGCCTTCGTCGACGTCGACCAGGCAGACGTTATAGGGCTCGCCTTGCTGCGGGTGGACGACCGTGGTGGCATGGACGGTGCCGACACCTTTGCTGACGCGCCATTCCAGGTCCGCTTCCCCGGTGACCGGAGCGACCACGCGTGGATAGAACACCGCTTTTCCCAGCGATGGGCTGAATTGGTACCCGAGCTCGCCGCGCTTGAGGTGAGCGATATAGGTCGCCAACGGAGAGAGGGGTGGCGACGGGGGCGCGTCAGGCATCGGGCGTGTTTCCTCGAAGGTGTTTCCGGCAGGCTACCAACGACCGCGGCGGCACACAAACGGCGGCACCCATGCTGATCCTGCTTGCAGAATGCCCGTGAAGCCGCCAGATTCAGAGGATGTCCACGTTCATGCTCAATTCCGAAGCAAAGTCTTCCCAGGCGCCATCGCCGGACCCGGCTGCCGACGGATATCTGACCGGTCAATTGCTGGTGGCGATGCCGTCGATGACCGATCCGCGCTTTACACAGAGCGTAATCTATCTCTGCGCCCATACCGCGGAAGGGGCGATGGGCCTGGTGCTGAACCGGCCGATCGTGAAGCCGACCTTCGACGATCTGCTGAAGCAATTGCAGGTCGAGCCTTTGCCGCCTGTCCGCCACATCAAGCTGTGCGCCGGCGGCCCGGTCGAGAACGCCCGCGGCTTCGTCCTGCACACCAGCGACTGGACGGGGGAGGGTAGCCTGAAAGTGGACGACTCGACGGCGCTGACTGCCAGCCTCGATGTGTTGAAAGTGATCGCCGAGGGCGGCGGACCGCGCGAATGCGTCCTGGCGCTGGGTTATGCCGGCTGGGGACCGGGGCAGTTGGATCAGGAATTCCAGCAGAACGCCTGGCTGTCCATTCCCGCGGACGAAACCCTTATGTTCGACGGCGACCACGATACCAAATGGCGCCGTGCGCTCGGTAAGCTGCATATTGACCCGCTGCTGCTGTCGGACACGGCGGGCCACGGCTGAATTTCCGATCTGCATGCCGGTGTTAACCATTTTGTAAGGTATCGGCCCTTACATCCGTCGCGGCCCGCGCCTGGACGGATGGAGGCACCGTATGACCACCCCCTTGCAGCAATTGACCGCGATTGTCCGGGAAATCGTGAACAACCCGGCGATCGACCTGACACCCGCCTCACGCCTGGACGATATCGCTGGTCTCGACTCGATGGACGTCGTGTCGATCGCGGTGGAGGTCGAGTGCCGGTTCGACATGCTGTTCGAGTTGGACGACATCGAACGGCTGGTCACGGTCGGAGACCTGCTGCGGCTGATCGCCTCGAAGCGGGCCATGGCCGCGTGAGCCTCCGGGTCTGACCGCCTCCCCCCGGCCGTTAACCTTCCGGTAACGACCCGGTGGCATAAGGGCGCATGCCCTTCAACGCGATCGCATTCCTGCTGGGTTTCCTGCCGCTGACCCTGGCCGGGACGCTGGCGGCAAGCCGGTTCGGGACCTCCTGCGTCAAGCTCTGGCTCGTCGCCGTCTCGTTCCTGTTCTACGGCCTGAACGCACCGCGCCAGCTTCCCGTCCTGCTGGGCTGCCTGGTCGTCAACCTGGTGGCGGCCCAGGCCATCGGGCAGGCACGGCGTCCCGCATTGGCCGCGGCGTTCGGCATCGCCACGGATCTCGGAATCCTGGGCTGGTTCAAATACCTCGCCCCTGCGTTGTGGCCGGACATGCCGCTGCCGCCCGGGATCAGTTTCTTCGTCTTTAGCCAGATCGGGCTGCTGCTTTGGCTGGCGGCCTCGGCAACCGAGCGGGTCGGGCTGCTGGATCAGGTGCTGCTGTCGGTGTTCTTTCCAGTGGTCCTGGCGGGGCCGATCCTCAATCCCAACGACATGGAGCGGCAACCCACCCTGACGGCCGAGACCCTGGCCGTGGGGTTCGGCTTTTTCTGTCTCGGCCTGGTGAAGAAGACCCTCCTCGCCGATCCTCTGGGTCCCATCGTTGCGGCGGGCTTCACCGGCCCCGACGGCGCGGTCACGGCCTGGTTCGGCGCCATGGCCTGGTATCTGCAGCTTTACTTCGACTTTTCCGGCTACACCGACATGGCGATCGGCCTGGCCTGGATGGTCGGGCTGCGCCTGCCGGACAATTTCGACCAGCCCTATCGCGCCGCGTCGGTCATCCAGTACTGGCAGCGCTGGCACATGTCGCTGACGCGGTTCCTGATGGCCAACGTGCATGCGCCGCTGACGCTGGCGGTGCTGCGCCGCCGCCGCCGCTTGGGCCGTCCGATCAACGACGCGGCGCAGAGGACGCCGTCCGGCTTCACCATCATGATCGCCGGACCGATCGCGGCCACCATGCTGCTGGCGGGCCTTTGGCACGGCGCGCAATGGACCTATGGGCTGTTTGGCTTGCTGCACGCCGGCTACCTGCTGGTCAACCACGCCTGGCGCTTGTGGCGGCTGCCCGTGCTGCCGGCTTTCCTGGCCGTCGGCCTGACTCAGGCCGCTGTCCTGGCGGGCGCGGTGATCTTCCGAGCGGCGACACCGGACGAAGCTGGTCGGATGTTCGCGGCAATGGCAGGCGGGCAGGGGTTCGGCACGCTGGACCTGCGCGCGGCTGCGACGGCGGTCTGGCTGCTATCGCTCTTCGCGGTGATCTGGTTCGCCCCGACCACGCGGCAGTTCATGCAGGCGGGTGCCGGGCCGGTGACACTCTGGCGGCCGACGCCGCGGATGGCGGTGGCGATGGGCTGCCTCGCCACGCTGGGGCTTCTGGCGTGCGAAGGTACCCAGGCTTTCGTGTATTTCAGCTTCTGATGACGCCGCGCCGCACCCTGCTGCTGATGCTGGCCACTGCCTGCGCAAGCTTTGCCCTCGTCTGGGCCTGGGTCATCGCGATGCCCATGACGTTCATGGAGTCGGAATACGGCGCCTGGCATGCCAAAGAGGTCATGCTGAACCGCTGCGACTTGGGGGACACGATCATCCTCGGCGACTCCCGCGCTGCCGCCGATATCCTCCCGGCCCGACTGGATGGACGGGCGACGAACCTGGCGATCGGGGGCGGCGAGGCGGTCGAGGCGCTGGCCCTGCTGCGACGCGCCCTGGCCTGTCCGCATCCACCCCGGCGGGTGGTACTGTCCTTTGACGCGGGACATTTCAGCCGCCCCGACCTGTTCTGGGAACGCAGCGTGCGCTTCGGCTTCCTCTCTGCCGCCGACATCGCCGAACTGCGCCGTGTGTCGGAAGCAACGGCCGACCCGTCAGTCTACCAGGAACGCCGTACCGACATCCTGCCCGACCGCCTGCGCGACTGGCTGCGGTTGGCGCACTTCCCGACCTATGACTTTCCCAGCCTGCTGCATGGCGGCGTTTTCCTGCGCGTGCTGCACAACCGGCACATGCTGGCGGCGACATTGGCCAGCCGGGGCCAATACAGTTTCGGCACGGCCCCAGGTTCGGATGAGGTTGCGGTCGAGGGCCATCTTGCAACGTTCCGTCCGCTGCCGGTGCTTGACCATTATTTCAACGAAATCGTCTCGATGCTTGACCGGCGTGGGATCGAGACGGTGTTCCTGCCGATGCCGGTCAACGACGCGACCTACCGGCGGATCACCCCGGCACTGCTGACGGGCTTCACCGCTTATCTGCACGCCTATGCCGCCCGCTACCGTTGGTTCCGTGTCGCCGGCGAGATTATCCCGCACCGACCGGATAGCGCGTTCGGCGATGAATTCTGCCACATGAACCCGCCGGCCGCCGACCGCTACAGCCAGGAACTGGCTCAACGGCTGCAGGCCGCCCCGCCCAGCACGCAGAACGACGCACAGAACGGGTGGTTGAGCGGCACCGGACGTGCTGCCTCGGCCAATGTCGTACCCATCTCGAAACGCGGATCATAGGCGAGTAGCGTGCAGGCCAGCACCACGGGGCGATCTGAGCCGCTCCGCCGCGCAACCATCCGAGCGGAGGCGCACATGACGTCGTCTGGCGATTTACGGAGGATGGTCCAACAGGCGGTGGTGATCTCCGGCACGTCGCGCGCGGGGTCCAATTCCGGGAACAGCATCAGCCGGACCGGGTCCTGGGCGTCTATCGGAATTGCGCGTTCGGCGAACAAGGCCGCATAGCCGGCTCGCAGGCGTGCCTCGGGTTCCCCGGTGAAATGACGGCCGGCAACGTCGATGCGGAAGCCATTGCGCGCGAGCCAGGTCAAGCCATCCAGCGTCGGTGCCCAGCTTTGGCGGCCGCGTTCCTGTTCGTGGATGGCGGGGTCGTAGTGGTCAAGTGACACGCGGAGGGTCAGCCTGTCACCGTACGCGTCGCGCAGCGCCAACAGGTCCTTGTCCCGCTTGCGCATCGGCTTCATGGCATTGGTCAGCACCAGTGCCTCCAGGCCGCGGGACAGGGCGTCACGCAGCATGGGGACCAGGTCGGGGTTCATGAACGGCTCCCCGCCGGTGAAGCCGATCAGGCTTGTCGGCAGGCGGTCGCGGGCGATCTCGTCCAGGTAGGCGGCGACCTCCCCGGCGGTCAGGTAGGCGAGCCGGTCATTGCGCGGCGAGGATTCGATGTAGCAGTTCCGGCAGGTCAGGTTGCACAGCGTTCCGGTATTGAACCACAGCGTCTCCAACCCTCTGAGCGCCACGCGCGCGCGGGTTTCGCCCTTGGCCGTCACGAAAGGGTCACGAAACTTCGCCGGGTCGAGGCCGAGGGCGATCTGGTCCAACGCTGACTCCCGTCATTAGATCGGACCACTATCCGTGCGGCGGCGAGAGGCGGCAAGGCGCGCACGGGATCACGTCCCAACCCGGACGGACGGGAGCGACCATTTCTGCCTTGGACTGTCAGACCGATGACGCACTTGGTGGCTCTCGCCGGTGGCATCGCCGCCCAACTATGCCATCATGCGCCAACCGTCCCACGAAGGAGGCCCTCATGCCCGGCGCGCTCGACCATCTGCTGGTCCTCGACCTGACCAGCCATCTCTCCGGCCCCTACTGCGCCATGATGCTGGCCGACCACGGCGCCGACGTGATCAAGATCGAGCCACCGGCCGGCGATTCCGCCCGCAACATGCCACCGTTCGTCAACGGCGAGAGCGCCCCGTTCATGACCTGGAACCGCAACAAGCGGTCGGTGGTGATGGACTTCAAGAAGCAGGCCGACCGGATGGCGTTCCTGCAACTCGTCGACAAGGCCGACGTGGTGGTCGAGAACTACCGGCCTGGCGTCATGGATCGGCTGGGCATCGGCTGGGACGTCCTGCATGCCCGCAATCCACGGCTGATCCTGGCCTCGATCTCCGGCTTCGGGCAGACCGGGCCGTATTCCAGCCGCGGCGGGTTCGACCTGATCACTCAGGCGATGTCGGGCCTGATGAGCACCAATGGTCCCGCCGACGGGCCGCCGTTCCGCCTGCCGATCGCGATCTCCGACGTCACCGCCGGCATGTTCCTGGCCTTCGGCGTCATGACGGCGTTGGAGGCGCGGCACCGCACCGGCGAGGGGCAGCGGGTCGAAACCTCGCTGTTCGAGGCGGCGACGTCACTGGCCGTCTATGAGTCGGCGCATTACTTCGCGACCGGCACGCGCCCGGAGCGGATCGGCCAGGCACATCGCGGCAGTGCGCCCTACCAGTGCTTCCAGACCGCTGACGGTTACATCACCCTGGGCGCGTCCCAGCAGAAATTCTTCGAAGGGCTGGCGAAGCTGGTCGAGCTACCCTCGCTGCTGGAAGACGAACGGTTCCGGACGAACGCGTTGCGGGTGCAGAACAACGACGCGCTGGTGGCGCTGCTGCAGGCGAAGATCGCCGGGAAACCCTCGGCGTTCTGGCTGGCGGAGCTGGAGAAATTGGGCATCCCCGCCGGCCCGGTCCAATCCTATGACGAGGTGTTCAACGACCCGCAGATCCTGGCGCGCGACATGGTCGCCGAGACGCGACATCCGGTCACCGGTCCGTTCAAGACCATGGGCGTGCCGGTGAAGCTCTCGGCGACCCCAGGCGCCGTGCGTGGCCCGGCGCCGCGCCTGGGTGAGCACACCGATGCCATCCTCAATCAGCGCGAAGCGGCGGAGTAGGACGATGCCCAGTCAGGCCGAAAAGGCCATCGCCTTCCGGGCGCTGCATGCCGCGCCCCAGGCGTTCGTCATCGCCAATGCCTGGGACGCCGGGTCCGCCCGCCTGCTGTCGGGCCTCGGCTTCAAGGCACTGGCTACGTCCAGCGGCGCCAGCGCCGGGGTGCTGGGCCGCCGCGATGGCCATGTGACACGACAGGAGGCGCTGGATCACTGCCGGCTGATCGTAGAGGCGACCGACCTGCCGGTCTCGGCCGACCTGGAGAAGGGATTCGGCGACGCCCCCGAGGACGCGGCGGAGACCATCCGGCTGGCCGCCGGGGTGGGCCTTGTCGGTGCCTCGATCGAGGACGCCACCGGCGACGCCGGCCGCCCCCTCTTCGACCTTCCCACCGCTCGGGTCCGCATCGAGGCCGCCGTCGCAGCCGCCCGAGCGCAGGCGTTTCCGTTCACCCTGACCGCTCGCAGCGAGAACTTCCTGCGCGGCAATCCGGACCTCGCGGATACGATTGCACGGCTGCGGGCGTTCGAGGCCGCCGGTGCGGATGTGCTGATGGCGCCCGGCCTGCCGGACCTCGACGCGGTGCGCGCGGTCTGCGCGGCGCTGGGCAGGCCGGTGAATTTCATGGCCGGGATCAAAGGCAAGTCGTTCACCGTCGCGGCGCTGGCCGAGGCGGGCGTGAAACGTATCAGCCTGGCGACGTCGCTGTATCGCGCCGCGATGACCGGGTTGCTGGCCGCGGCCCGTGAGGTGGCGGGGCAGGGGACGTTCGGCTACCTGGACACGACGATGGCCACGCCGGAACTGAACGCCTTCATGCGGTAGGGGATTGGGAAGGCGTTCCGTCGCGACCGGCACAAGGCTGGCCGTGACGGCAGGGCAGGCCGCTCCTACTTCGCCAATATCCGCGCCAGTTCCAGCAGCGCCGTGTCCACCGGCTTCGTGCGGCCGACGATGTCCGGCAGCGGCGTGCGTGTCACCTCGTTCTTCTGCCAGCCGATCAGCACCCCGGTCTCGCCGTCGCTCAGCGCCTTCACCGCATTGACGCCCAGCCGCGTCGCCAGGATGCGGTCGAAGGCCCGCGGGGGCGCGCCGCGTACGACGTGGCCCAGGGTCGTGGCCCGCAGCTCAAACCCCGTGCGGCGCTTCTCGGCTTCGAAATATGCGAGGATCTTCGGGGCGCTTTCCTTGACACCCTCGGCGATCACCACGATCGCATGGGTCTTCCCACGCTCGTACGCCGCGGTCAGCCGTTCGGCGATCTCGTGCGCCGAGACTTCGTGCTCCGGCGTCGAAATGACCTCGGCGCCGCCGGCCAGGCCGGCCATGATCGCCAGGTATCCGCAATCCCGCCCCATCGTCTCCACCAGGAACGCCCGGTTATGGGAGGAGCCGGTGGTACGCAGGTGGTCGATCGCCTCCAGCGTGACGTTGATCGCGGTATCGCAGCCGATCGAGATGTCGGTGCCCAGCAAGTCGTTGTCGATGGTGGACGCGATGCCGACCACATGCACGCCCATCTGGTTGAGCATATGCGACCCGGTCTGCGAGCCGTTGCCGCCGATGACGACCACGCCGTCGATG
>NZ_DASZTJ010000177.1:0-9727 GCF_035548235.1 Rhodopila sp. | reverse complement strand
GTCCATCGCGTGCACACGCTTCAGGCAGTCCTGCGTCAGTTCCACCGGCGAGAGCTTCTTCGCGGCGATCAGCGCCGAGGCCTGGGCGATGGTGGGGATCATGCCATGTCCTCCTCGGTGAAGCCGTAGGTGTGGGCCAGTTCCGCCATGTGGCCGCGCGGGGTGCGGACGCGTTCCTTCATGGCGGCGAGGCTGTCATGGATGGTCTTGAGATCGGCTTTCTGCGCCTCGGTCAGCGTGAGGCCGGCGGCGGCGAGCAGGTAGTCGAGTGCCGGGTCTGTCAACGTGGGCGGCATGGAATTCCTCCTGTCTGTCTATACAGTTGATGCAATCGACGGGCCGCGCGGTGCGGGGCCCCATGATAGGACGTTTTGTCAGCCGCGCCGCTTCGCCTAATCTCCTCCGGTGAGGGGGAACACCATGCGCATCGAAATCATCTGCACCGGCGACGAAGTCCTGACCGGCAAGATTACCAACACCAATTTCTCCTATATGGCGCAGAAGCTGGAGGATGTCGGCCTTTCGGTCTACTGGGGCACCACGGTCGGCGACGACCGCGACGCGCTGCTGGAAGCATTCCGGCTCGCCTCCGCTCGGGCCGATGCGGTGATCGTCAATGGCGGCCTGGGGCCGACGGTCGACGACCTGTCGCAGGAGATCGCCGCGCAGGCCGCCGGCGTCGAACTGGTGCTGCATGAGGAATGGTTGGAGCGGATGAAGGACTTCTTCTCCAAGCGCGCCCGCACCATGCCGCCCAACAACGTCAAGCAGGCGATGCTGCCCTCGACGGCCGAGATGCTGGACAACCCGATCGGTACCGCCTGCGGCTTCGCACTGGATATCGGCAAGGCGCGGTTCTTCTTCACCCCCGGCGTGCCGCGGGAGCTCCGCCGGATGCTGGAGGAACAGGTCATCCCCCGCATCCTCGCCCGGTCCGGCGCGCCGTCATCGATCTATTTGAAACGTTTCCACTCCTACGGGCTGGGCGAATCGCATGTCGACCAGCTTCTGGCCGGTGTGGAGACGCTGGACCCCGAGGGCGGGATCAAGCTGGGATTCCGAGCGCATTACCCTCAGTTGGAAACGAAATTGACGGTGCGGGGGTCGGATCGGGCGCAGATCGACGCCAAGCTGGCACCCGCCATCGCCGAGGTCCGGCGGCGCCTGGGCAACTTCATCATCGCCGAGGACGACCAGACCCTGGAAGGCGAGGTGCTGGCCGCACTGCGCGCCCAGGGCTCCACCCTCACGGTCGTCGAGACCTTCACCGCCGGCCAGATCAGCGCGCGCATCGCGCATCTGCCGGGGGCAGAGACCGTGTTCCGGCACGGCACGGTGGCGCGGCACCTGGACAACCTGTTCGGGATCGCGGTGCCCTCGGCGCTGGACCAGGCGACCACCGAGGCGGTGGTGCAGGCCGCCCGCGAGAAGACCGGCGCGACCCATGCGCTGGCGGTGTTGATCGAACTGGATGACGGCGCGGACCGGATCGACTTCGGCGGCGCGATCTGGATCGGGATCGCAACGGCGGAGCGGGTCGAGTTCCGCCGCTCCCGCATCCTGGGGGGACGCGAATGGGTGCGGCTAGGCGCGGTGGAGTTAGGGCTGGACTGCCTGCGGCGGTTCCTGCTGGGGCTGCCGGTGGTGGAACGGATCGATTTCGAGAAGAGCTAAGGCACGGGATTTCGTGCTGATCCGGGCCAGTCGCGATCCTTTTCGTGCCGACCATCCGTGACTTCAATTAGGGCGTCCTGAAAGTCGCGGATGGCCGGGACAAGCCCGGCCTGACGGAGAGGGAGAAAGAACCGGCCCGGTCAGGAACGCGACGCCGTCACGGTGGGGGCTGATTTGGCCTCGACCGGCAGGTCCGTCTCCCATCCGCCGCCCAGCGCCTTGTACAAGGCCACGAGATTGGTCGAAACGGTGGTCGTGCTGTCGGCCAGTTGTTGTTCCGCCGCGAGCAGGCTGCGTTGCGCGTCCAGCACCTGCAGGAAGTCCGAAACGCCTTCCTGGTAGCGGCTCTGCGCCAGGGCCAACGCTTTCCGATTTTCGGTCACTGCCTGGGTCAACTCGTCACGCCGAGCCTGTTCGGCCTTATAGGCGGTGAGGGCGTTGTCGACGTCGTGCCAGGCCTGCAGCACCGTCTTCTGGTAGGCGACCGCCGCTTCCTCCTGCTGCGCTTCCCGCAGCCGAAGGGTGGAGCGAAGCTGGCCGCCTTGAAAGATCGGGATCGTCAGGCCGGGGCCGACGGCATACTGGTTGGATGCCAGGTCAAAGGCATGTTGCAGTTGCAACGATTGCAGGCCGAAGCTGCCGTTCAGGGTCAGCGACGGATAGAAGTTCGCCACGGCGACGCCGATATCGGCGGTAGCGGCATGCAGCTTGGCCTCGGCCTCACGGATATCCGGGCGGCGGCGCGCCAGTTCCGACGGCACGCCGACCGGCACGAATGCCGGCACCGGCGGGATCGGCTTGTCCGTCGCCAGTTCCTGGCGCAGCGCATTCGGCGGCTGACCCAGCAGCAGGCTGAGCGCGTTGATGTCCTGCGCCTCCTGCTGCTCCAGTGTCGGGATCTGCGCCAGCGTGGTACGAAGCTGCGCGGACGCGTTGGCGACATCAAGGTCGGTGGTCACCCCGCCCGCGGCGCGCTGCTGGGTCAGCGACAGGCTCTGCCGCGCCGTCTGGACATTCTCCCGCGCGATCCGAAGCTGCGCCTGGGTGCCGCGAAGCTGGATGTAGTCGCGCGCGACCTCGGCGAGGCTGGTGAGCAGCGTTGCGCGGCGCTCCTCCGCAGCCGCCTGGGCCGAGGCACTGGCGGATTCGACCGAGCGGCGGACCTTGCCCCACAGGTCCAGCTCCCACGACGCGTCGAAGCCTTCCTGCCATATGTCGAAGGGCGCGAGGCCGCCGGTGTTGATGCCGCCGGTACTGTTGCCGAAAGCGCCGTTGGCGGCGCTGCCGGTTGCGCCCGGCGCGATCGAGAAGAAGCCGTTGTTGCTCGATTGCTGGCGCGTATAGGAAGCATTGGCGTTCAGCGTCGGGAACTGCGCTGCCCTCGCCACGCCCAATTGCGCTCGGGATTCAGCCAGGCGGATGCTCGCGACCCGGACATCCAGGTTCTCCGAGGCGACCTTTTCCTCCAGCTTCGTCAGCTCCGGATCGCCGAACAGGTTCCACCATTGCGGGTTGATGGGTCGGGCGACCGTCACGCTCTCGGCTTGACGCACCTGCTCCTTGGGGCCGGAAAACCAGGAGGTGGGAGAGGCCCAGTGCGGCGGCTTGAAGTCGGGACCCATGGTGCAGCCGCCCAACACGATCGCGGGCAGCACCGTGGTCGACAGCAACGCAGTCCTGAGCATCGCGGTCGGGCGCGTCCGGCGGCGTTGCGGTTTACTATTGATCATATGCGCAGCCCTATCCCCCACGACTGACCCGGCCGGAACGTCTCAATGGCCGATCGCGGCGCCTTTGGGCACGCGTGGCAGCAGCAGGACGGCGGGTGAAACGACAAGGGCCAGAAGGCCCAGGACCCAGAAAACATCAAGATAGCTCATCACCGACGCCTGCGTCTGCACGATCGCATTGATCGGAGCAAGTGGAACGCCCCAGCCATAGCCGTTATAGGCCGTGATGTGCTCCGCCAGACGTGCATGGTGGAATTGCGTTCGCTCCACCAGCATCGTGGTCACGAAGGACACGCCGACGCTGCCGCCCAGGTTGCGCATCAGGTTGAAGATCGCCGATGCCTCGTTATTCCGATTGGGCGGCATGCCGATATAGGACACGGCGCTGATCGGGATGAACAGGAAGGGCAGCCAGATGACCTGGATCACCCGAGCGGTCGAGACGGTCCAGAAATTGATGTCGAGGTTGAGCGTCGCGGCATGCAGCATCGCCAGGCCCATGCCTACGGTGGCTACGCCGATCAGCCATTTCGGCTGGATGATCCGACCGGTGACGATCCCTGACACCGGCATCAGCACCAGGGTGGCGATTCCGCCCACCCCCAGCGTCATGCCCGCCGTCGTCGCGTCGTACCCCAACAGCGACTGGGTGAGCTGCGGCAGCAACTGGGTGGTGCTGATCAGCACGAAGCCGATCAGGAACATCAGCCCGCAGCTGACGGCGAAGTTCTTATAGCCCAGCAGGCGGACGTTCACGACCGGATGGGGATGGATCAGCTCCCAGACCACCAGCGAGACCAGCGCGGTGCCTGACAATACGGCCAGCGTCGTGATGAACCCCGAACCGAACCCGTCATCCTGCTCATAGCGATCCAGCATGATCTGCAGCGCGCCGAAGCCGATCACCACCAGCACCAGGCCCAAGAGGTCGATGTCCAGGCCCTTGGCGAGCCGCTCCTTGCGCTCCTGCTGCAGGACCTCCGGCTCGACCACCAGCCACTGCACCAGGGTCAGGGACAGCAGGCCGACGGGGATGTTGATCAGGAACACCCAGTGCCACGACAGGTTGTCGGTTAGCCACCCGCCCAGGACCGGGCCGATGGCGGGGGCGCTGACCACGGTCAGGCCATACAGGGCGAAAGCCTGGGCGCGCTTCTCGGGCGGGAACGTGTCGGCGAACATCGACTGTTCGGCCGGCGCCATGCCGCCGCCGCCGACCCCCTGCAACACCCGAGCGGCGAGGATCATCGAGAGCGAGGTCGACATGGCGCAGAGGAACGAGGCGAAGGTGAACGTCGCGACGCACATCATATAGAAACGCTTGCGGCCGAGGACGTTCGCCAGCCAGCCGCTGACCGGCAGCACGATGGCGTTGGACACCAGGTAGCTGGTCAGGATCCAGGTCGATTCGTCCTGGTCCGCGCCCAGGCTGCCGGCGATGTGGCGCAGCGCGACGTTGGCGATCGTGGTGTCCAGCACCTCCATGAACGTGGCGATGGAGACGACGACGGCGATCAGCCAGGGGTTGCGATCCCCCGCGGCGGACCTGGGTAACGGTTCGCGCCGCGCCACGGCCTAACGCACCCGCACGCTGGGGATGACGGACATGCCGGGCGCCAGGCGGTAATCCTGGATCCGGTCGTCGTCGAAGACGATCTTCACCGGCACGCGCTGCACGATCTTCACGTAGTTGCCGGTGGCGTTCTCGGCCGGCAGCACGCTGAACGCGGAGCCGGTGCCGGCCTGGAAACTGTCGACCTTGCCGCGCAGCGTGACGCCGGGCAACGCGTCGACCGTCAGGTCGACCGGCTGGCCCGGACGCATATAGGCAAGCTGCGTCTCCTTGAAATTCGCCGTCACCCAGCGCCCGTCCTGCACCAGCGCGAACATCGCCTGGCCTGGATTGACGTAATTGCCGACGTCCACCGACCGGTGCGTCACCAGCCCCGACGCCGGCGCGGTCACGGTGCAGTAGCCAAGCTGCAGCGCCGCCGCCTTGGTCGCCGCCTCTGCCTGCCGCAACTGGGCCGTCGCCGATTCCACCTGGGCCTGGCTGGCCTGGACCTGGGCGCGTGCCCCGCCCTCGGTCTGCTGGCTGGCTTTCAGCTTGGCCTGCGCGGACTGGTAGGTGGCGGTGGCGGCGTCGATCTGCTGGCGCGTCACCGCGTTGGGGTTGATCTTCTGGAACCGGTCATAATCCTGGCGCGCCTGCCACAGGTCGGCCTGCGCGACCTGGACGTTGGCGACCGCCTGGTCGACATTGGCCTGCTGCACCGTCACTTGCGACTGGGCCTGGAGCAGCGCTGCCCTGGCCGAAGCCTCCTGCGCCTGGGCCTGGTCGAGCTTGGCCTGGTAGTCGCGCGGATCGATCCGGAGCAGGACCTGCCCCGCGGTCACATGCTGGTTGTCGGCGAACAGGATCTGCGTCACCTGCCCGGCGATGCGCGGAGCCACCTGGGTGGTGTTGGCGTCGATCATCGCGTCGTCGGTCGATTCGTAATGCCGGCTGACCAGCCAGTACTGCGCGCCGCCGCCGACGATCGCCAGCAGCACCACGCCTGCGAGGATGAAGCCCAGCCGCCGGCGCCAGGGGCGGCGAGGCGTCTCCGCACCCGAGGCCTGGCCGTCCCGCGCGGCATCGACCCGCGTCACATCGTCCATGCGGCGCTTCGCCTCCTGTTCCTGACCGAACCGTTCGGTCAAACGCCTGGGGTGATCTGGCAATCACCCGGGAATTGTCAATATCATGCCGTGTGCAACGCCCGAGGCGGTCGATCGTCGAAATGGATAACGTGTCCGATACCCTGTCCCCGGAGAAACGGGACCAGATCCTGCAGGGGGCGTCGCGGGTCTTCGCCGCCGATGGCTACGAAGGCGCATCCATGGCGCGGATCGCGCAGGAGGCCGGGGTTTCCAAGGGGACGCTCTATAATTATTTCGACGGCAAGGCGGCGCTGTTCAGCACGTATGTCGCCGAGGTGTGCCAGCGCAATCTCGCACATGTGTTCGACAGGGCGGATCATGACGGCGACCCGGCGGCGGTGCTGCGCGAGATCGGGCGGCGGATGCTGACGATGGTGCTGTCGGATGCGGGGCTGACGATGTACCGGATGGTGATCGCGGAGGCCGCCAAGTTCCCCATTCTGGCCCGCGCATTCTTCGAGGCCGGTCCCGCTCGGGCCATCGACTTCCTGTCCCGGTGGCTGGAGGAGGAGACGCGGCGGGGGCGGCTGGCGGTGGATGATCCATCGTTCGCGGCGGAACAGTTCTTCAATTTGTGCCAGACGCACCTGGTGCTGCGGCGTAAGCTGGAGATGCTGGCGGATCCGAGCGAGGCGGAGATCGAGCGGGTGGTGGATGCGGCGGTTAGGGTGTTTTTGAGGAGTTATGGGGTGAAGGCTTTCACATAATCGCTCTTCGATTACTGCGCTTGGAGGGATAAGATGGGCTTATTCACGAGGATCATCGAAAGTTGGGAGCGACGGAAAACGTTAAAGGAATTCAACCAAACGTTATCAGTCAATAAGGAACATCGTTTCTGGGATTTCAAAAACGCAATGGAAGAAGCACTTGCGCTCTTCGAGCGGGATCATGTGGCCCAAGCAAAAGCGCTTTGGTATAAGGCGTCGTCAGAATTTCCAGACGAGTCATTGGACTCCCCACTTACAATAAAATTATTGCTAAAGCTGAGAATGTACAAAGAGTTGGATGATCTGGCTATAAAAGCCATCAGGAAGAAACCAAATGATCCTCTATTCCTCGAGGGTCTCGCCCAATCGGCAAACGACCAGGCGAAGTTCGAGGCGGCATCCGAGTACTCAAATCGGTTAATTCGAATGTTTCCCGATCGTCGTGCAGGCTACCTCGCTGCTGCAAATGCATTGAGTGGCATGGGGCGAGCGACCGAGGCTGAAAAGGTTATTGCAAAAGCGTTTAGCCGTTTGGGAGATGATCTTACTATATTCATAGAATATGCGCGGATTGCCGATCGGAAAGAAGATTGGGAGGCTGCGCTGGCACGCTGGCACGACGTCTATAAACGCTTTAAGCACGCGACGGGAATTGCAGGTTCCCTCAGGGCCTTGGGTGAACTCAAACGCTTTGATGAGGCGGACGCGCTCTTCGAGGACGTTAGGTTTACCTATGGGAACGAATTTTCGGTTTGGACCCAATTCGCCAGGAATGCCGAGCGTAGAGATGACTGGGCTGAAGCGAACATCCGGTGGGAGCAGTTTCGGCAACGCTTCCCCAGGTCCTCCCTTGGCTTTATCGAAGGTAGTGCCGTACTCAGGCGCCTCGGCCTTGAGGCCGAAGCAGAAGATCTATTGGGAATAGGAGCTAGCCAAGTCGACCCTGAGCCAAAAATCCTGGCGGAATACGCGTTCGCAGCCCACCGGCGATCCGCGTGGGAGGCAGCTGACGAGCGATGGAGCGCTTATCGTAAAATATTTCCAGACAGATCGGAAGGATTCGTCCAAGGCAGCGCTGTACTGGAAAGACTAGGCAGGAGCGAGGACAGCAAACAACTGCGACATCAAGCGCCCCATCCTGTCAACTGATACCAACATCCAGGGGAATAGCATGTCGCTTAATCTCTCGGCAGACATCCAGAAAAAGGTCAATGGAGGAGCCGAGAAATTTTTCATCTTGTGAAAAAGTGAACCGGTCGATGTACGCAGTAAGAAGCTTGGGGTTTGACTGCATGATTGTCCCATGCGGATGCTCGCGGTCGGCTTTCGCGATATAGGCTAGAGTCCCTGGCCCGTAGGCTGAAATAGCAGTTTGAAGCTTCTGAGCCTCCTCCTGGGTTAAATTTCTCCGCATGTTTTTATAGACGAATATCTTTTCTCCAGATGTTAGATCTTCGATTAACTTGGACTTAAGATATAGAAGCCGCCGTTCTGCCCGCTGCCTCATTTGCTCGCAAGAGCAAGCGGAAGTCTTAACAAACGTCCTCATCGCCATATGGTAACGCGTATCGATTGTCCAGTATTCGTCTTGTCCGTTTTCCGGCACGAAAACGACCGTATTTTCCTTATCACCTACACCATCAAAACGCGTCTCTAACGCAGCGAGCAAATGCTCGTATCCTATATCCGCCCAGCGGAGCAGGCCGAGAGGTTCCGCATTGAAGTGCCTCTGAACGAGACCAAATTCGCAGCCATGTCCCCACCCGCCTAAGCTCTCAAAGCTCAGCATCAGAGCTGCCAATGCATCAGCATCATCGATTGCAGGAACTGATCGTTTTCTATTGCACTGGATACTGAATGTTTCTGAGCGTCGCTCAAACCAAACAGAAAAGGCCTGAAGTGGAGAGCCAGTATCCGCTCGACATGGCACCCCTTGCTTACAGGGTCCGACCGATGTTCCATCCTGAAACTGCGCGCGGTAACAGCAGTCCCATGTATCCGCCAAATATCCGGTTGCTCTGAAGCAGATACCAAAGATCGGCCTTGCCTGACCCTTCGTGCCGCAAAACATCCCTGCTGTGAAGGCTCGCGTTAAACTTCCATCCTCCAGCACGGCCCTATATTCGATCTCAAACGGGCTAACATCTGCCCCAGGTTCAACGGAAAACCCTTCAATAAGAGCAGGGTCCGGAAGAACGCTGACTTCTGCATTGGATGCGAACCATTTGTCGCCTAGCCGCGACAAATGAGCATCTATCCTAAGACACGGCGCACCAAGACTGGCCTCGGTATCCGGCCCTAGTCCGTTGAGTTCTGCAAACGGCGAAGTCGCATACGTGCTCCTTGCCAAGGATGGACCCCGCCCCTCGGAAAAGAGCGATTCGTAGGCTTTCAACAAACACGCCGTGTATCGCATTATCTGCGTCCGCGTAAGAAACGTGTTTGCAAATGACCGACCCCGATGGCTGATAGACTTGAACACTTCGGGAAATTGGCGTGAAATATCAAAGACTCGCTCAACATCCGAGTCGTCACGAATCGGGACAAAATGATACCAAGGAATCATACCATCGAAATAAAATAGCCGATGCGGTGACTGATACTTTAAAAGAATGCTATTACTACGAAGAGCAATTGGTATCCGCGAACAAGTAGCTCCCCAACCATCCATTGATATTATGAATTGATGTTTAAATTGTTCTTTATAGCTCAGAGTATTCCCGAGGCCGATCCCCATATTATTCAATTCTTGTAGGAAGGCTTTATCCTGGGTAGTAGCAATCGGTAATCTGAAGTCTACCTCAGGATTATCTTTGAAGTACAATGCGGAACGAACGCGAGGATGCAAGTTCTTCGAAATGGTTTCCGGATTCAGATGAGCTCCCGTGGTGGCACCCACAAATACAGCACTCC
>NZ_DASZTJ010000176.1:0-20489 GCF_035548235.1 Rhodopila sp. | reverse complement strand
GACGAAGGCCTGACCGCCGTCCGCTTGCCGCAGCCCTGGTATATCGATGCAACGGCAGGCACGATGGGGCCGATCGGCTTCGACATGCCGGCGAAGGTCGTGCGCCGCCTGCTCGATGCGCCGCCCATCCCGGCCGAGGTCGCGGGCGAGGTCCGGGCGCAGCTTGCCAGCCGGATGCCGGCGGCCAAGCTGCCGGTGCCGCACGAGATGCAGCCGGCCGAGGTGCTGCACGCCCCGATGCGCCCGCATCTGCGGCTGATCAACGGCGCCCTGCCGATGGACCCGAACTACGGCCGCGGCACCGCACGGCCCTTGTCCGCGGGACTCTACGCGATCCCGCTGGCACGCCTGGCCTATGGTTACGGTACAGTGACATTGCCGCGCAGCGCAAGGCCGCTGCCCAAGCTGACGCTGCGTGACGGGCGTATATACGACGTCGCCCGCGACCTCGCCGCCGAGGGCGAGGCGCTGGAGGAACTGCGCAACCTCGGCTTCCTGCCTGTCAGCGACCTTGTCCACGTCTACTACCAGCACGCCCACAGCGACGATTTCGTCCTGCGCGAAGGCGGCGGTCACGGCCACAACTGGCTCGATTTCGTCACCCAGGGCGTGCCGCGCCTGCGCGAGATGGGCTGGGTGGTGGAGACCGACACCGATTTCCCGATGCAGGTCGTCACCGCCGACGCCGACATCGACGCGGAACTGGTCGAAGGTTCCGGCATCGACTGGCTGGAACTGAACCTGGGGGTGCATATCGACGGCCAGCGCGTCGACCTGGTCCCGCCGCTGCTGAAGCTGATCGCCAAGCCCGAAACGGCGCTGCTGATGGAGGGACAGGACAGCAAGCCCTTCGTCCTGCCGCTGCCCGACGGACGCATGCTGTCGCTGCCGATGGCGCGCATCCGCCCGACCCTGCAGGCGCTGCTGGAACTGTGGTCCAGCGGCGGCATCGACGGGGAAAACGGCAAGATCGGCTTTTCCCGCCTGCACGCCGCGGAACTGGCGGAACTGGAAGCGCGCACCGGCCTGACCTGGCGCGGCGGGGAGGCGTTGCGCGACCTGGGCCGCACGCTGCGGGAATCCGGCGGCATCCCGGTCGCGGCGCCGCCCTGCACGTTCAAGGCCATGCTGCGGCCCTACCAGGCCCAGGGCGTGAACTGGCTGCAATTCCTGGCCGGCGCCGGACTGGGCGGCGTGCTGGCCGACGACATGGGCCTGGGCAAGACGGTGCAGACCCTGGCGCACCTGGCGATCGAGAAGGCCGCCGGCCGGATGAACCGCCCCTGCCTGATCGTCTGCCCCACCAGCCTGATCCCGAACTGGACCAACGAGGCCGGTCGTTTCGCCCCCGACCTGACGGTGCTGCCGCTGCACGGCCCGAAACGAAAATCGGCGGTGCCGCTGATCCCGTCGCACGACATCGTGCTGTCGACCTATCCGCTGCTGACCCGCGACCACGAGATTCTCATCGCCCAGGACTGGCACATCGTGATCCTGGACGAAGCCCAGTCGATCAAGAACCCCCAGGCCGAGGCCACCCGCCAGGTCCTGCGCCTCAAGGCTCGGCAGCGCCTGTGCCTGTCCGGCACGCCGCTGCAGAACCATTTGGGGGAGCTGTGGTCGCTGTTCGATTTCCTCGCACCCGGCTTCCTGGGCAGCGCCCGTTCCTTCAAGACCCGCTTCCGCACCCCGATCGAGAAGCATGGCGACGCCGACCGGCAGGACATGCTGACCCGCCGCATCCGTCCCTTCATGCTGCGCCGGACCAAGGAGGAGGTCGTCACCGAACTGCCCCCCAAGGTCGAGATCGTCGAGCAGGTCGAGATGGAATCGAACCAGCACGCGATCTATGAGGCGATCCGCCTGTCGATGCATGCCAGGGTCCAGGCGGCCATCGCGCAGAAAGGCCTGGCACGGTCCGGCATCGTGATCCTGGACGCGCTGCTGAAGATGCGCCAGGCGTGCTGCGACCCGCGGCTGCTGAAGCTGAAGACGGTGGCGAAAGCGAAGGCCGGGTCGGCGAAACTGGACCGGCTGATGGAGATGCTGGACGTCATGTTCGCCGAGGGACGGCGGGTGCTGCTGTTCTCCCAGTTCACCGAGATGCTGGAACTGATCGAGGAACGGCTGCGCGACGACGGCGTGTCCTATGTCACCCTGACCGGCGACACGCGCGACCGGGCGGCGCCGGTGCGGAAGTTCCAGGGCGGCGACGTGCCGCTGTTCCTGATCAGCCTGAAGGCCGGCGGCGTGGGGCTGAACCTGACGGCGGCGGATACGGTCATTCATTACGATCCCTGGTGGAACCCGGCGGTCGAGGACCAGGCGACGGACCGCGCGTACCGCATCGGGCAGACCAAGAAGGTGTTCGTCCACCGGATGGTTACACTCCGAAGCATCGAAGAGAAGATGGAAGTTCTGAAGGAAAAGAAACGGGCCATCGTCGCCAGCGTGATGGACGCGGAGCATGGCGGCGCGCTGTCGCTGACGGAAGCCGACGTCGAGGAACTGTTCGCCCCGGCGAGACCGGCATGACGACCCGCCGCGTATTCGTTGCCGCCGCAACCATCCTGGCCTGCCTTGCGGCGGTCCCCGGCGCCCATGCGGCGGATTGCAAGGATCCGTCGTCGCAGGCCGACATGACCGCCTGCGCCGCGCAGTCCCTGGCGAAATCGGACGCCGCGCTGAACGCGACCTACAGGACGATCATGGGCCGGCTGAAGGATGACGCGGATACCAGGCGGCTGCTGACCGCGGCGCAGAAGGCGTGGATCGGCTTTAGGGACGCGGAATGCGACTTCACCGCCTCGGGCGCGCGCGGCGGGACCGCCCAGGGCATGATCGTCGCCATCTGCAAGGACGACCTGACGTCGCGGCGCGTCAAGCAGTTGGACAAGTACCTCCACTGCGCCGAAGGCGACCTGGACTGCCCCGTCCCGGCGCAATGATGCCGTTCCCCCTGCCCTTCCCGTTCGGCCTTGCCCCTTTGGCCCCGGCCGGATTCCGCTTTCCCGTCCGCTCATCGGACTGGTATCAAAACGGATACCGGGGAAGAGGCAGCACCATGACCAAAATCAGTGCCGACACCGTCGAAGACTTCATGGACAAGGCCAACGCGAAGTTCGGGGGCAGCAATCTCGGTGAAACGGATGCCAAGCCAAGCTTCAAATACGGTTCCTTCAAGGACGGCAAGGTCCTGAAGCTGGAGATTTCCTGCCCGATCGACCTGGACTACGCCGAGATGGGCTCCGGCAAGCCCGACGACGAGGGCAAGAAGGCCATCGCCGCGGTGGCGGATATCGCCAAGGCGCATGAGCTCAGCCACAAGGCGGGCTACGAAAAGGCCTTCAAGGACTTCGACGCCAAGAAGACCGCCAAGGACATCATGGACAAGACCTTCAAGAACAAGGGCGAGGCGGACAAGGCGATCCACCAGGCCTTCTCGGAGCTGAAGAAAGCGCTGCTGGACGCCTGCCTGGCGCTGCACAAGAAAGAAGGCATCGTCGAGGTGACGAAGCAGGCGAACGGTTCCTATAAGATCGTGCAGAAACCTGCCGGCGCCACCGGCTGCTCATAGCCACGCGGCCAGGCAGGCAGCAGACGACGTCATCAGGCCTTTTCATGGGACCCGGGGTTCATGGACGATCTCATCAACAAGGGCGTCATCGTCAAGCCGGGCAGGCGGGCCGTCCCCCCGGGCATGGCGAAAGGGCGGACGTTCCTCGTCTCCGGCACCGGGCGCGGCGGCACGACCATGGTCGCCTCCCTGCTGCATGAGGCGGGGCTGTTCCTGGGCGACCGCCTCTCCGACCTGGTGTTCGAGGACTCGGAGGTGATCGAAGTCCTGGCCTCCCGCGACCTGGCGCGGCTGGATGCCCTGATCGCGCGAAACAACGCGCGCCACCAGGATTGGGGGCTGAAGGCGCCGATGCTGGTGGGCTACCTGCAAGCCAGGGACCTGCAGCGCTTCCGCGATCCGCATCTGCTGATCGTGTTCCGCGACCCCGTCGCGATCGCCGTCCGGCACGCGACCGCAGAGCACGTGTCGCCTCTCCCGGTGGTCCGCGAAGTGGCGGAAGCCTCGTTCGGCCTCGCGTGCTTCGCGGAAGACGTGTCCTGTCCCACGCTGATGCTGAGCTACGAAAAGGCGATCAGCTTTCCCGAAACCGTCGTCGACGCGGTGACGCGGTTCTGCGGCTTCCCCGATTCCGCAGAGCTGCGGCAACGGCTGCTGGCCCGCGTGGAGCCGAACGCCAAGGCCTATATCAACAACGCGCGGCGCATGTTCCAAGGCACGCTGGACAATGTCCTGGGCTGGAACCTGCACGGCTGGTGCTGGCAGAGCGGGTTCGACGAACCGGTTGACGTCGACATCGTCCTGGACAACGTCAAGGTCGCCACCCTACGTGCCGACCGCTACCGGGAGGACCTTCAGGCCGCGGGGATCGGCGACGGGCGCCACAGCTTCATCGTGAACCTGAAGCAGCTTGGCGCCCGCGCGGAATCGATGCTGACGGTCCGGGCCAGCGGCCGGACATTCGAGCTGGCCAAGAGCCGCCGGCCGGTGGCGAGCTTCCCCGGATTCGTGCCGTAACCGGAACGTCCCCTCACCCGGCAATCCCGCCGGCATCCCCGCTGGGCATCCCCGCCGACATCCCCGCTGGCATCCCCGCTGGGCCTTCCCGCCGGGGACGCCCCGAGACAGCCGCGACGATTTCGGTTGAAACGAAGTCGCGGCTGCCCGGGTGAACCCGTCAGTGGATCTCGCCCGACCGCTTCAGCGCCTCGCGCAGCTTGGCCGGGGTGAAATCGGGCGACTTGCAGATGTCCAGGATCACTTTTTCCCGGCGCATGCACAGGTCGACCGCCGCCGGCAGCTTGCGCACGCAATCGGCCGGGACGACGACGGCGCCGTGGTAGTCGGCGTGGATCACGTCGTCATGCGCGACCTGCATGCCGAAGATGTTCACCGGCTTGCCGTAATCCACCATGTGCACATGCGCATGGCTCGGCCCCACGCGCCCGCCGATCATCTGGAAGCCGGCCGCCCACATGTCCATGTCGCGGAACGATCCGTTCGTCACGCAGCCGATGCAGCCCAGCGCCTTGTGGATGTTCGACTGCACCTCGCCCCAATAGGCGCCGTAGCCGATCCGGCCGTCGACGTCCTGCAGCACCGCGATGGTCGGCAGGTCGACGCGGGCGACGTAGTCGTACCAGTCCTCCCGCGCCGTGACCTTCGAGCGCGGCGGTTCCGAAGCGCGGATCATGCCGACGCGCGCCAGGCCCACGATCGGCTTGGCCTTGGGGTCGATGCAGACCATCGGCTCGACGGTGAAGCCGATCGCCCGCCGTTCCGGCACGATCAGTTCCAGGCCGTTGCAGATCGTCGGCGTGTCCCACTCCGCCAGAATGTCGAGGTCGGCCTGGGTGAAGGGGCGTTCGGTCATAAGACGGTTCCTTTCCGGTTGGCGGCGGCCAGTTCGCGGGCCGGCGGAAGGTTTGCGGCAATCCCGCCGCGAACACAATCGGGCGCCGGGCGGGACGGCCGAAAACGGGCGCGCCGCCGGCCGCGGGGCCCTAGGCCCGCGCCACCTCGGTTACCAGCCGAGCGGCCTCGGCGCCGCGGACCTTGGCGATGTCGTCCTGGTATTTCAGCAGCACGCCCAGCGTCTCGTCCACGTCGCCCGCCGTCAGCTCCGTCTTGTTGAGGTAGGTCAGCGCCTGCGCCCAGTCGATCGTCTCGGCGACGCCCGGCAGCTTGAACAGCTCCTCGCTCCGCAGCCGCTGGACGAACGCCACCACCTGCCGGGCCAGGTGCTCCGGCACGCCCGGCACCTTGGCGGCCAGGATCGCGCGTTCCCGCGCCATGTCGGGGTAGTCGACCCAGTGATAGAGGCAGCGCCGGCGGATCGCGTCGTGGACCTCACGCGTGCGGTTGGACGTCAGCACCACGACGGGCTTCGTCTTCGCCCGCACGGTGCCGTATTCGGGCACGCTGATCTGGAAGTCCGCCAGCAGTTCCAGCAGGAACGCCTCGAACGGCTCGTCTGCGCGGTCCAGTTCGTCGATCAGCAGCACCGCGGGCGGCAGGTCCGGGTCCACCGCCAGCAGAAGCGGCCGCGCGAGCAGGTATTCGCGGGTGTAGATGTCGCGGCTGAGCTCTTCCCGGTCGGTCTGGCCGGCGGCCTCCGCCATGCGGATGGCCATGAGCTGGCGGGCATGGTCCCACTCGTACGCGGCGGCCGAGAGGTCCATGCCGTCATAGCATTGCAGCCGGATCAGCCGCCGGCCGAGACCGGCGGCGAGCACCTTGGCGATCTCGGTCTTGCCGGTGCCCGGCTCGCCTTCCAGGAACAGCGGGCGCTGCATCGCCAGCGCCAGGTGGACCGTCGTCGTCAGTTCCAGGTCGGCGATGTAGCCGTGGTCGGACAGCAGCCGTCCGGTCTCCGCCACCGTCTTCGGCAGCGTCCCCGTCGCGATGTCCGCCACTAGAGCAGGCTCGCCAGGATCAGCAGCACCATGATCGCGAAGACGCCGCCGCCCAGCCAGAAGGCGAGCGGCAGGCCGAACGGCTCTTGCGGGACCAGCGCCCAGACGGACACCGAGGACGGGGGTGCGGCGTGCGCCGCGACCGCGACCGGCTCCGCCATGCTGTGGCCGGCGACCTGCTCCGCCGCTTCCGGCGCCAATGCCTGTTCGGTCGACGGCGCCCTGGCCTGGACCTGCTGGCTGAACCGGTCGAAGAACGCATCGGCCATCTGCTTCGCGGTGGCGTCGATCAGCCGGCCGCCCAGTTGCGCGAGCTTGCCGCCGACCTGGGCGTTGACGGTGTAGCTCAGCAGCGTGTCGGCGCCCGCCTCTGCCAGCGCCACCTGGGCGCCGCCCTTGGCGAAGCCGGCGACGCCGCCCTGACCCTCGCCGCTGATGCGATAGCCGTTCGGCGGGTCGATATCGGTCAACTGCACCTTGCCGTTGAAGCGGGCCGAAATCGGGCCGACCTTCACCGAAGCGGTGGCCTTCATCTCGTTGTCGCCGGTCTTTTCCAGGCTTTCGCAGCCGGGAATTGAAGCCTTCAGCACGTCAGTATCGTTCAACGCGTCCCACACGACGGTGCGCGGCGCGGGTATGCGCCGCTCCCCGGTCATATCCATGGAATCTACCCCTTGTCTGGCGGGTCAGGACGTTATGGCCTGGGTCTTTACGTGGCAACACGCGGGACGAAAGACAAGCGAGGGGCGCGGCGAAGAACCGGGGCCATGCGGTTCGGTACTACCTGGCCGCCGGCGCCACCACTGGCGCTACCTGATCAGCAGCACGGTATAGAAGACGCCGGCCCAGGCCAGGGCCGCCAGCAGCAGCGCGGCCCCGATGCCGCGGCGCAGGCGCAGGTCGTTCGCGGCAGGGATCGCCAAGGCGCGGGACAGAGCGCGGGACGGGGCGCGAGACCAGGCTGGGCGGGTGCGCATGCCAAACTCCGTGTTGAACGCCGAGTCGTAATAGCGGCGTGAGGACACGGCCAGTTGAATCGGCACGCGGGAATCGGGTTGGTTAAGACCTCCTTAAGAATCCGTCAAGGATTTGTAACAATTTGCCGCAATAAATACGCTGGCCCAAATGGTCCGGCACTGTATCATACGGATGCAGACAGGATGGCTTTTCAACATATTCCGGTCCTTTCCTGCCATTTCACAAAAACCGGCCCGGCTTCGATCATTTCGAATAAAATTCTTCTTAAACAAAGTGTTGAGCACTCACCAGGTTGTGATGCACACAGTCACATGTCCGTGAGACGCCTCTTCCCCACAGGAGATTCCCCTTGAACCTGCCGCATATGTCCGTGGCCACGCCAACCGGCCTCTCGTTCGAGGTGCCCGATCTGCTGATGGTGGGCGCCTGGGCCGAATTCCATGGCCTGAAGATGACGATCGACCTGGACATCCACACGGGGACGGAAGAGTACGAGGAGATCGTCAACATCATCGCCCCCGGCACCCGGCACAATCGCTGGATGATCTGGCGCTCCGCCGAGGGCATCGTCGTGCAGCCGCGCATGGGCCGGCCGATGCTGTTCGACGTGATGACGGACGCCCTGGACCTGCTGATCCCCGCGAGCGAGTGACAGCAGGACCTTCACGCCGCCGGCGGTGAACCGCCCCCGCACGGCGCGCCACGGACGAAACGGCAAGGGACGAAACGGCAAGGGGCGGAACGGCAGGAAGCCGCGGGCGCCGGCGGGACGCGGCAGATTCTAGTTGGGCGTGACGGTGACGGATCCGTTGCGCATGTACGTCGTGCCGCCAGGGCCGGTGACGGTCCGGCTGGAGGCGCAGGAGCCGTTGGCGCAGGACGCGGAGCCTTGGCGCGTCATCGTCGCGCCGCGCGGCCCGACGAACGTCCCCCCGCGCCGCCATTCGACCGCGCCGGCGTGGCCGGCGACCGACATCGACAGCACGACGCCGAGAGCGGTCAGGGACAACAACCTGGTCATGGGCAAGCACCTCCATCTTCGAGCGATGGTCCCAGGATGCGCCCGCACGGTCAGCGGCCTGTGAACGGCGGCCATCATTTTGTCACGGATTGTCAACGCCCGATAACGGTCGGTAAACGCAGTCGCTTTCGCCTTGCCGTCCGTCCGCCGATCCGCCAACAGGACAGCATGACCGCGACAGCCACGATCCTGCTCGTCGAGGACGACCCCGATATCAGCCGCCTGGTCCGCGACCTGCTCGGGCGCGAGGGTTTCGGTGTCGAGACGGCAGAAGACGCCCCGGCGATGGATCGCGTCCTGGGCCGGCTGCGGCCGGACCTGGTGATCCTCGATCTCATGCTGCCCGGGGAGGACGGGCTGTCGATCTGCCGGCGGCTGCGGACACGGGACGCGGTCCCGATCCTGATCCTGTCGGCCAAGGGCGATGAGATCGACCGGGTCGTCGGTCTCGAACTCGGCGCCGACGACTACCTGCCGAAGCCCTTCGGCCCGCGCGAACTGCTGGCGCGCGTGCGCTCCGTCCTGCGCCGCGCGCAGGCGGTGCCTTATGGTCCCCCGGATCGCTGCTTCGGCTTCGCCGGCTTCGTCATCGACTTCGACGCACGACAGCTTGTCGACCCGGCCGGCGCGCCGCTGTCGCTGACCAGCGCCGAATTCGACCTGCTGATGTGCTTCGTCCAGCATCCGCGCCGGGTCCTCAGCCGCGACAAGATCCTCGACTGGACCCGCGGGCGCACCATCGAGGCGTTCGACCGGACCGTGGACATGCTGACGTCCCGCTTGCGGCGAAAGCTGGAGGCGGCGAGCCCCGGCACGAACCTGATCAGCACCGTGCGCAATGGCGGCTACCTGTTCACCGCCAGGGTCCAGCCGGTGGCGCGATGCCGCGCCTGACCCTCGCCGCGCGCGTCGGGTTGGTGGCGGTCCTGAGCCTGGGCGCGGCCTGGATCGTGATCGTCGGACTGTTCACCCTGTCGCGCCAGCACGCGGCGGCGATCGGCGCGCGACCGCCCCCGGCGCAGCTTGCCGCGCTGACGGCCCTGCTGGAGCAGGCGCCCGCCGCCCAGCGTCCCGACGTCCTGCGGTCGGTCACCACCGACGGCTTCATCGCCCGGCTGGAACCGGGGAACACGGTCGGCGCGATGTCGAGGCTCCGGACGCTGCGGTTCGGCGAACGCGGCGTCCTTGATTATCAGGCCGCCCTTCCGGGTCACGCCTTCAGCATCCGCGTGCCCGACGAGGCGCCGCGGCTGGAGCGGCTGCGCCTGGCGCCAAGTTCGCTGGAATTTCGCGTGGCGCTCACGACCGGGCAGACGCTGGTCGTCGATACCCGCGCGGCGGTCCTGCTGTCGGTCTTCGGCCTGCCGGTCGGGTTTGGCGCCGGACTGTTCGCAAGCGCGATCGCGCTGATCGCCCTCTATGCCACGCGCCGGGAAACCAAGCCGCTGACCCGATTGGCGGCGGCCGTCGACCGCATCGGCCTGGGCGCGACGGTCCAGTTGCCGGCACCGCGGCGGGGCGCGCCGGAAATCCGCGCGCTGGTCGCCGCCTTCGACCGGCTTCAGCAGCGGCTTGCCCTGGTCCTGCGGGCCCGCATGGCGATGATCGGCGGCATCTCCCACGACGTGCGCAGCTTCGCGACGCGGCTGAGGCTTCGGGTGGAGCACATCCAGGACGACACGGAGCGCGAGCGTGCCGCCGGGGACATCGCCGATATGATCCGGCTGCTGGACGACGCGCTGCTGGCCAGCCGCGCCGGGGCCGGCGAACTGGACGAGGAGATGCTGGACCTCGCTCCGTTCATCCGCGCCGAACTCGCCGATCGGGGGATGACCCTGGCCGTGGCCCCCGAGGCGGAGGCGGCGATCGTGCTGGCCGACAGGCTGGCGCTGCGGCGGGTCGTGGCGAACCTGCTCGACAACGCGGTCGCTTATGGCGGCGGCGCGCGGGTCGCGCTTGGCCGGGAACCGGGGCATGCCCGGCTGGCCATCGACGACGACGGGCCCGGGATCCCGGCGGAGCAGCGGGCGATCCTGATGGAACCGTTCGTGCGCCTGGAAGGGTCGCGCAGCCGCAAGACCGGCGGCTCCGGTCTCGGCCTGGCGATCTCCCGCGGGCTGCTGGAGGCGCAGGGCGGCACGCTCGCGCTGACCGACGCGCCCGGCGGCGGAACCCGGGTCGTGGTCCGGTTGCCGCTGTTCGAGCCGGGCTGACGTTTTTTCGGGCCGCGAAAAAATCGGTGCCGCCCCTTGTATTCGAGCGTATCTCGATATATCTGTTTTTTCGTTATATCGAAACACACTCGGAGATACCATGTTTCATCGACACAATCACGACCGGCATCACGGCCAGGACCACGAACACCGCCATGGCGAGCGCTTCGCCCGCCGCGACCGCGGCCAGGACGACCTGCGCCACGACCAGGAGTGGTACCGCGCCGCCAGGGGACATGGCGGCGGACATGGCGGCGGATATGGCGGCGGGTATGGCGGGGGACGCGGCGGGCGCGGCGGCCTCGGCCGGTTCTTCGCGCATGGCGACCTGCGCCTCGTCATCCTCAACCTGATCGCCGAGAAGCCGCGCCACGGCTACGAGATCATCAAGGCGATCGAGGAGCGCGTCGGCGGCGCCTACAGCCCCAGCCCCGGCGTCATCTACCCGACGCTGACGCTGCTGGAGGAACTCGGCTACGTCACGACCGAAACCGAGAGCGCCAAGAAGCTCCATACCATCACCGACCAGGGCCGAGCGTTCCTGGACGCCAACCGCGCGGTGCTGGACACGCTGCTGGCGCGCATGGCGGAGGCCAGCAAGGCCCAGCCCGGCGAACCGGCGCCGCAACTCCTCCGCGCCATGGAGAACCTGAAATTCGCCCTGCGCCTGCGGCTGTCCCGCGGCCCGCTGAGCCAGGACCAGGCCGACGCCGTCGCCGCCGCGCTGGATACCGCCGCCAATACCGTGGAGAAGATCTGAATGTCCCCGACCTTGACCGGCCTGACCTCCGAAGCCCGGGTGCCCACCAACATGCCCCGGCGCTACCTCGGCCAGCTCTGCAAGCACTTCCAGCACAAGCTGCCGGTGACGCTCGACGAATGGCGGGGACGGATCGAATTCCCCGCCGGCGCCTGCGAGTTGGACGCGGCCGCCGTCGGCGGGACCTTGCTGATGCGGGTCACCGCCCAGGACCAGGACGCCCTTGCGCGGCTGGAGGATGTCGTCGGCCGCCATTTCGAGCGTTTTGCGTTTCGTGACGAACTGAAAGTCCAGTGGACGCGGACCGTTTAATCTTGCAGAATCCGGCCACTCCGGCTTGACCTGCCGCAATGCCCGACCTGCCGCTGCGCCTTATTTGTCTGTGCCTGACCTGACCGCGGAAACCCCTCGTGGACCCGTGCGGGAATGGTTTGAAGTCCCTTAAGGATGGAACGCATGCCGTCTCTCCAACCCGCACGTGGCACGCTCGACCAGGTGAACCGGCCCTCCGCCGGTCACCTGCGGCAGCGCTACGACAGCTTCGCCATCGCGCTGCACTGGGCGACCGCCATCCTGGTCCTGACCCAGTTCGTCCTGTCGCAGGCCTGGGACTTCTTCCCGCGACCGGAGAAGCACCTGCTGATCGTCGCGCATATGTCGTTCGGGATCCTGCTCAGCGTGGTGCTGCTCGTCCGCATCGCCTGGCGGCTGGCGCCAAGCCATCACGTGGCCCCGGCCAGCAGCGGCTTGCTCGAATTCGTGGCCCAGGCGGCGCATTACATCCTGTATGCCCTGCTGGTGGCCGAAGCCGTCCTTGGCTATGTGCTCCGCTGGTCGGGCAATGAATCCATGAGCTTCTTCGGCCTGCAGATCCCGCCGCCCTTCGCGCCGTTCTCCAAGGACCTCCACCACCTGGTCGGGGAGACGCACGCCGTCATCGGCTGGACGATCGTGATCGTCGCGGCCTGCCATGCCCTCGCGGCCTTGTTCCATCATTACGTGCTGCGGGATGGCGTCCTGCTGCGGATGCTGCCGCGCCGAGGGGCCTGAACCGGCCCCGCCTGGCCCCACCCCACCTGGCCCCGCCCCGCCTGGCCTCACCCCGCTTGGCCCCACCCCGCTTGGCGTCAGTCCCCGCCCTGGCTCCGCAGGGTCCCCGGCCCCATCGCCGTATCCAGGTTCAGGGCGCTGTTGATCAGCGCCAGGTGGGAAAACGCCTGCGGGAAATTCCCCAATTGCCGCCGCGCGATCGGATCGTATTCCTCGGACAGCAGTCCGACGTCGTTGCATAACCCCAACAGGCGCTCGAACATCGCGCGCGCTTCGTCGGTGCGGCCCTGCAGGCACAGATTGTCGACGTACCAGAAGCTGCAGGCCAGGAAGACCCCCTCGTCGCCGGTCAGTCCGTCATCGGCTTCGCTCGTGTGGTAGCGGCGGATCAGGCCGTTATGCATCAGGTCCCTGCCGATCGCCGCCACGGTCGAGACCATCCGCGGATCGTCCGCCGGCAGGAAGCCGACCAGCGGCATCAGCAGCAGGCTGGCATCCAGGACGTCGCCGCCGAAGAACTGGGTGAAGCTGCCGAGGCCCTTGTTGAACCCCTCCTCGCACACCAGGGCGTGGATGCGGTCGCGCAGCGCGCGCCAGCGATCCAGCGGCGCCGGCAGGTTGAACGTCTCCGCCGCGCGCACCGCCCGGTCGAACGCCACCCAGGCCATCACCTTGGAGAAGGTGAACTGCCGGGCCTCGCCCCGCACCTCCCAGATGCTCTCGTCCGGCTGGTCCCAGATCCGTTCCAGGTGCAGCACCAGCGTGCGCGCCAGGTCCCAGCTTTTGGCCGGCGGCGCGAGGCCCTGGTTGGTCTCGTGGAACAGCGCGTCCATCAACTCCCCGTACACGTCGAGCTGAAGCTGCGTGCTGGCGGCGTTGCCGATCCGCACCGGCTTGGCGCCCTGGTAGCCGGACAGCCACGGCACCTCCCACTCCTGCACCCAGCGTTCGCCCCGGATGCCGTAGAGCGTCTGCAACTGGTCGGGCGAGCCGGCGACGGACCGGCGCAGCCAGGCGCCCCAGGCCTGCGCCTCCTCGCGATAGCCGCAATGGATCAGCGCCAGCAGGGTGAAAGTGGCGTCGCGCAGCCAGCAATACCGGTAGTCCCAGTTCCGCGCGCCGCCGAACCGTTCGGGCAGCGAGGTCGTCGGCGCCGCGACGATGCCGCCGGTGGGATGGTAGCTGAGCACCTTGAGCGTCATCAGGGACCGCTGGACCGCCTCCCGGTACGTCCCGCGATAGCTGCCGCGGCTGGACCAGGCGGTCCACACCGCCTCGGCGTCGGCCAGTTCGGCATCGGCGTCCGGCAGCTTCGGATCGGGCTCATAGGACGGGCCGTACACCATGCAGAACCGCGTGCGTGCGCCGGGTTCGGCGGTGAACTGCGCCACCGAGGTCAGCGCCCTGCCATGCAGCTTCACGTCGCTCTTCAACAGCACGAGGTCCGGCCCCGCGATGGCGCGGATGCCGCTGCCGTGGTTCAGCCGCGTCACCCAGGGTTCGGCGGAGCCGTAGGCGAAGCGCAGGGACAGGTCGAGGGCCATCGGCACCGACCCGCTGCGCCCCTCGACGATGCGGATGACGGAATTCCGCTCGATCGCCATGAAGTCGATCAGCGCGACGGACCCCGAGGCGGTCTCGAACAGCGTCTCCAGGATCATCGTGCCGGGCAGGTAGCGGCGGGTGATGCGTGTCGTCGGCTCCACCGGGGCGATGCGCCAGTAGCCGTTCTGCGGCGTGCCCAGCAAGGCGGCGAAGCAGGCGGGGCTGTCGAAGCGCGGCCAGCACAGCCAGTCGATCGAGCCCGTCCTGCTGACCAGCGCCGCGGTGCGGCAGTCGCCGATGATCGCGTAATCCTCGATCGCCGAGGCCTGGAACAGCGCCGTCTGCGTCACCGCCCGTTCCGCGTACGCGGCGGCCTGCTCTGCCGACGGCCTTGCCCTGCGGCGGTTGCCCGAGCCCTCAGCCGCCATCAGTTGGCCCGACCCCAGACGCGTTGGCCGGCGCTGTCCGTGCAATAGCAGGAACTGCCCGGCGCGGTCGGCCGCTCCATCGGGCAACTGGCGGTCTGCGCATAGCACATCTGCCCGCCCGGCGCGGCCTGGCTATAGGCCGGCGGCGGATAATAGGCCTGCGGCGGCGGGTAATACACCGGCGGCGGCGGCGGCGCGTAGTAGACCGGCGGCGGATAATAGACCGGTGGCGGTCCCCAGTACGGCCCGGGGAAGCCAAAGCCCAAGCCGATGAAAACACGTGCCTGGGCCGGAGCGGCCAGGCCGATCGCCGAGGCGGCCACCACGCCAAGCAGCAGCATGCGGCGCAGGTTAACGGAAAAACAGGGATTCATGACGCATGATCCAACGGCTGACAGCGACCGCACTATGCCAGAGTCCCCATGCCAACGGTAAGCCTCGGAACGCCTGACCGGCCGCGCGGTTCCAGCGGAGGCGTCCTCTTGGGCGTTCATATCCGGGACATCCGTGCCGGGCGGCGTTCACGGTCGCGCCGTTTCCGCTCGGCACGTGATCGCGACAGGACCGGTGCGTGGCCTATAGTTCCTCCGCGCCCTCCGATTCGGCGCCGCAGAAGGATGACCGCGCACCGATGCTGGCCGAACCGATGCTAGGATACCCGACCTTGGACGCCCACTCGGACGACATGCCGGACGGACCCGCGCATCTGCTTCGCCAGGTCTTCGGCTTTCCCGGCTTCCGCGGCCAGCAGGAAGCCGCCGTGCGCCATGTCGTGGCCGGCGGCGACGCGCTGGTGCTGATGCCGACCGGCGGCGGCAAGAGCATCTGCTACCAGGTCCCGGCCCTGTGCCGGCCCGGCACCGCGGTCATCGTCTCGCCGCTGATCGCGCTGATGGACGACCAGGTCGCCGCGCTGCGCCAGGTGGGGGTGAATGCCGGCGCCCTGCACTCCGAGGTCGACCCGGCCGAGGCGCGCTCGATCACCCGCGACCTGATCGAGGAGCGGCTGGACCTGCTGTATGTCTCGCCCGAACGGCTGCTGGGCAACGGGACGATGGACCGGCTGTCGCGCCTGCCGCTGGCGCTGATCGCGGTGGATGAGGCGCATTGCGTGTCCCAGTGGGGCCACGAGTTCCGGCCCGAGTTCCGGGAACTGGCGCGGCTGGCCGACCTGTTCCCCGGCGTGCCCCGGATCGCGCTGACCGCGACGGCCGACCCGCGCACGCAGCAGGACATCCTGACGGCGCTGCGCATGGAGACGGCGAAGGTCTTCGTCTCCAGCTTCCACCGCCCCAACCTGCACCTGGCGGCGGCGCCGAAAGAGGGCGAGTCGGCGCAGTTGCTGGAGTTCCTGCGCCGGCACAAGGACGAATGCGGCATCGTCTACTGCGGCAGCCGCGCGAAAACCGAGCGGGTCGCCGCCAGGCTGAACGAGAAGGGGTTCGCGGCGATCGCGTTCCATGCCGGTCTCGATCCCGAGGTCAAGCGCCATGGCCTGATGCGCTTCCGCTCCGGCGAGCCGCTGGTGGTGGTCGCCACGATCGCCTTCGGGATGGGCATCGACCGGCCCGACGTCCGCTTCGTCGTCCACCTGGACATGCCCGACAGCCCCGAGGCCTATTACCAGCAGATCGGCCGCGCCGGCCGCGATGGGGAGGCGTCGGAGACGCTGCTGCTGTATGGCGGCCAGGACGTCGCCCAGGCCCGCCACTGGCTGGCCCAGTCCGGCGCGCCCGAGGCCCGCAGGCGGGTGATGCGCACCAAGCTGGAGGAGATGATCGCGCTGACCGAGGCGGTCACCTGCCGCACCCGCTCGCTGCTGACCTGCTTCGGGGAGACGCTGCCGGCCGATTGCGGCCATTGCGACAATTGCGACGCGCCGCCGGTGACCGCCGATGCGTCGCGGGAGGCGCAGATGGTGCTGTCGGCGGTCTACCGCACCGACCAGATCTTCGGCGCCAACCACGTCATCGCGGTGCTGCGCGGCGAGAAGACCGAGGGCGTGCTGCGTCATGGCCACGACCGGCTGCGCACCTTCGGCGTGGGATCGGCGCACGCGGCCCCGTATTGGCGCGGCCTGATCCGGCAGTTGATCGCGATGCGCGCGCTGGACGTCGACACCGAGGGCCATGGCGGCCTGTTCCTGGTGGAGGAGGAGGCCCGGCCGATCCTGCGCGGGGAGGTCCCGGTGACGCTGCGCCAGGACGCGCCGCGGGTTTCGCGGAAGACAGCGGCGGCAGGCGGGACGGTGCGCGAGGCGCCGGCCACGCTCGACGCCGCGGCCAGCACCTTGTTCGAGGCGCTGCGGCTCTGGCGGCTGGCCGAGGCGAAGGGCCAGGGTATTCCGCCGTACGTGATCTTCCACGACTCCGTGCTGCGGGAGATCGCGGCGACGCGGCCGGAGACGCTGGACGCGCTGGGACAGATCAAGGGCGTGGGGGCGTCGAAGCTGGAACGCTATGGCAGCCGGGTGCTGGGGGTGCTAACGGCCCCCTTGCCGGGGGCCGCGTCGCGGTAGCCAGGTCGAGCGCCGCGGGTCGTTTCCTCCCCGTCATGGCCCTCCCCGTCATGGCCCTCCCCGTCACGGCGACGGGGCCGCGGTGATGGGGCCGCGGTGACAGGAGCCGCGGTGGGGGGATCGCTCACCCGTCCGCGGTCAGCCGCATCGCCAGCCGACCCGGCTGTCCGAACCGGCGTTCCAGCCAGCGCTGCAGCACCATCAGCACGGTGGTGAAGGCCAGATAGTAGACACCGGCCGCCGACAGCGCCTCCAGGTACCGGAACGTCGCGGAGGCGGATTGCTCCGCGGCCAGCAGCAGCTCTCGCACCCCGATCACGCTGATCAGCGCCGACAGCTTCAGGATGCCGATGAACTGGTTGCCGATCGGCGGGATGACCAGGCGCACCGCCTGCGGCAGGATCACCAGCCGCATCGCCCGCCATTCCGACATCCCCAGCGCTCGGGCGGCATCCTTCTGGCCGGAATCCACCCCGGCCAGGCCGGCACGGAAGATCTCCGCCACATAGGCCGCCTCGTGCAGGCCGAGGGCCAGGATCGCGCAGACCGGGCCGGACAGGATGATCCCGAACCCCGGCAGGACGTTGAAGGCGAAGATGATCTGCAGCAGCACCGGGGTCCCGCGGAACAGCCAGAGATAGGTCCATGCCAGGGAACGGAGCAGCCGCAGCCGGGCATCCTGCATGATCGCCAGCCCCAGGCCGAGCGCCAGGCCCAGCAGCATGGCCGTCATGCTGATCCACAGGGTGACCAGGGCCGCATCCGCGAAGTCGAAACCCAGCAGGTCGTGCAGGAATACATCCGTTCGGAAGGTCATCGCACCCGCGCCATGGTGTCCGGCCCAGCCCCGCCGCTCAGAAAATGGAGCTCGACGGCGGGAGGCCCCATTTCTTGATCAGCGCGTCATAGGCGCCGTCCTTGTGCATGGCCTCCAGCGCGGCCTTCAGCGCGTCCCGCAGCGCCGGGTTCGTCTTGGCGATGCCGATGCCCAGCTTGGAATTGGTGTTGAACGGCTCGCCCAGCGGCTCGAACGTGTCGGGGGTGTTCTTCATCATGGCGCTGATCACCGAGGTGGAGCTGATCGCCCCTTCCGCCCGTCCCTGCGCCAGGGTCAGCGCCACCACGGCGCTGCTGCTGACGGCGAGGATATCGATCGCCGGTTTGCCCGCCTTGGTGCAGGCGTCGCTGAGGCTGTGCGCCGTCTTTTCGTACAGCGTGTTGACGGCGACGGCGATGTGGTGCCCGCACAGCGCGTCCTTGCCCGTCAGGTGGGCGGGATTGCCTTTCGGCACGACCATCTGGTCGCCGATCAGCAGGTAGGGGATGAAGTCGAGCACCTCCTCCCGCGCCGGCGTGATGTACATGCCGCTGGTCGCCGCATCGATCCGCCCGGCCTGCACGGCCGGGATGATGCCGGCGAAATCCATGCCCAGCATGGACGATTCAAGCCCGACCCGCTTGGCCAGCTCGGCCATCAGGTCCACGTCGAAGCCGACCGCCTTGCCGTCCTGCTGGAATTCGAACGGCGCGAAGGTGGGGCTTGTGCCCCAGGACAGCTTGCCGGGCGTGACGGTGGTTGGCGGCGCGGCCCAGGCGGCAACGGACCAGGAGGCAACAGGCCAGGGGGCAACAGGGATGACGATCGAAAGCGCGACCAGGGCCGCGGCGCGTATGCGTTTCAAAGGTGGTTCACTCCACGGGTTACGGGTTGCGTTCGCCCCGTGACGGACGCCGCAGTCCCAGATGGTCGCGCAGCGTGGCGCCCGCATAGGCGCTGCGCATCAGCCCACGCCGTTGCAATTCCGGGACCACACGTTCCACGAACAGGTCCAGCCCGCGCGGCATGATGTGGAACTGCAGCATGAACCCGTCCGCCGCGCCCGAGGTGAACCAGTCCTCCATGACATCCGCGATGCGGTTCGGGCCGCCGGTGATGGTCTTCCGGCCGCGCTCGTAGCACAGATAGACCTCCCGCAGGGTCGGGTTGCCGTCGCGGATCAGACGCAGGATGTCGTCGAAAAATCCCTTGTGGAAATTGGCGCTCTTGGGGATCCGGTCTTCCGGGATCGGCTCGTCCAGCGGCAGGTCGGAGAGATCGGTCTCCAGGTCCATCCCCAGCCGGTAGCGGCCGACATCGGGATGCACGAGTTCCTGCAGCCGGGCGTAATCGTCGGCGGCCTCGGCATCCGTTTCGGCCAGCACGATCGGCAGGCCGGCCAGCACCTTCATCTCGGACGGCGCCCGCCCGAACCGCGCCATGCGGGCCTTCAGTCCCTGGGTGAAATCGCGGGCCGCCTCGATCGAGGGGTTGGAGGAGAACACCACCTCCGCCGTCCGAGCGGCGAGGTCCTGGCCGGTGTCGCTGGCGCCGGCGGCGATGATGACCGGGTGGCCCTGCGGCGGACGCGCGATGTTCAGCGCGCCGTCGACCTTGAAGAAGGCGCCGTCATGATGGACCGCATGCTGCGCGGCCGGATCGAAATACAGCCCGCGGTCCCGGTCCAGCACGAACGCCCCGTCGTCCCAACTGTCCCAAAGCCGGCGCACGACGTCCACGAACTCCCCGGCGCGCCGGTAGCGTTCGGCGTGCGGGGCCAGCTTCGCGTGACCGAAGTTGCGCGCGGCATAGTCGTTGGCCGAGGTGACGACGTTCCAGGCCGCGCGCCCGCCGCTGAGGTGGTCGAGCGAGGCGAATTGGCGGGCGACGTTGTAGGGTTCGGAGAAGCTGGTCGAGACCGTGCCGCCCAGGCCGATCCGGCTGGTCGCCCCGGCGACCGCAGTCAGCAGCGTGACCGGCTCCAGCACGTTCATGAACAGCGGAAACCGCGACCAGACATGGAGGTTTTCCGTGCGGGCGGCCGGGGTGTCGGCGATGAAGAACAGGTCGAACAGCCCGCGTTCCGCGGTGCGGGCCGTGCTGACATAGGCCGCCAGGTCCGTCGGCGGCGCCAGGCGCGATCCGCGATGGAGCCAGCTCGCCGGATGGGATCCTGCCGCACCGAACAGCAGGGCGAGCGACATATGGGCACCATCCGCCATCGGCACGGAGTTCTTTCAGGTTGAGCGTTGCCGGCCGACCCGATTTCCGCGGCAATCGACTTGAAACCAGATTGCCATGCAGGCCCGGGGAAAACAATCAACCGGCGGACCGCCGGAACCGAACCGTCACCCTGGATGCGAGCGTAAAGGGATGCCGGCTGCGGGCGCCTCTCCCGTGGTGGCCGGGCTTGGGCAGACCGGGCGAGCGAGCGACCGTGCCGCATCCATCTGCGGCCCGCGCCCGTCAGGCCGGGAAGGGTCCGGCCGGGATCAGACGGACGCAGCAGCCTCGGGCGTGCCGGCGGGGGCTGACCGAAGCAGCGCCTGCGCGATCTTCTTGCGCTCCCGTTCGGCCGTGCGCTTGTCACGCTCCCGCCGGCGCAGCGCTTCGGTGAAGCTGATCCCGTGCGCCTTGGCATAGGCCGAGACCGTCTGGTTTTCCAGG
>NZ_DASZTJ010000175.1:0-19767 GCF_035548235.1 Rhodopila sp. | reverse complement strand
CGTCGAAGAACATGATGTCGGGCTGCGCCGCGATCGCCCGGGCCAGCGCGACCCGCTTCTGCATCCCGCCCGACAGCTCCGCCGGCGACAAATCCCCCACGCTGGGTGCCAGGCCGACCTGGGCCAGGAAGTCGTTGGCCTTCTGGCGCGCCTCGACCCGCCGCGCCTTGCGGCGGGCGATCAGGCCGAACGCGACGTTTTCCCAGACCGGCAGGCTGTCGAACAGCGCACCGTTCTGGAACAGCATGCCGATGCGCGCGCGGGTCAGTTCGCGCTCGTCCCGCGACATGGCGCGCAGGTCGCGGCCGTCGATCTCGATCGCGCCGTCATCCGGCTCGATCAGGCCCAGGATGCATTTCAGCAGCACCGACTTGCCGGACCCGGAGCCGCCGATCACGACGAGGGAGGTCCCGGTCGGCACGTCCAGGTCGATTCCGTCCAGCACCTGCTTCTCGCCGAAACGCTTGGACAGGCCACGGATGCGGATTTTCAGCTCGCTCATGGGACCGTTGATGCCGCGCGCCGGGGAATCGGGCAAGGCATCGATGCGTGAACGGGGGGTCGCCCGACCGGCCAAGACCGCTATAACGCGGGCCATCAGGAGGAAACAGAATGCCGACCCGCCGCCAGGTCCTTGTCGCCGCCCTTGCCATGCCCGCGATCGCCCGCGCGGAAACGGCACGGGCGCTGAAATTCATCCCGCAGTCCGACGTTTCGGTGATCGATCCGATCTGGTCGACCGCCTATAACAGCCGCAACCACGGCTACATGGTCTTCGACACGCTGTTCGGCATGGACAGCCAATACCGGATCCAGCCGCAGATGCTCGCCGGCTTCAAGGTCGAGGCGAACGGCAAGCAGTGGGACCTGACGTTGCGCGACGGGCTGCTGTTCCATGACGGCAGCAAGGTGCTGGCGCGGGACTGCGTCGCCTCGATCAAGCGCTGGGCCGCCCGCGACGGCGTCGGCGGCCTGCTGATGAAGGCGACCGACGAGCTCTCCGCTCCCGACGACCGCACCATCCGCTTCCGGCTCAACAAGCCGTTCCCCCGGCTGCCCTACGCCCTCGGCAAGACCTCCACGCCGATGTGCGCGATGATGCCCGAGCGGCTGGCGAGCTTCGATCCGTTCAAGCAGTTGACGGAGCTGGTGGGCAGCGGCCCGTTCCGCTACCTGGCTAGCGAACGTGTCTCCGGCGCGCACGCGGCCTATGCGCGGTTCGAGAAATACGTCCCCCGCCCCGACGGCACGCCCGGCTGGACCGCCGGTCCCAAGGTCGTGCATTTCGACCGGGTCGAGTGGATCACCATCCCCGACGAAGGCACCGCCGCGGCCTCGATGCAGGCCAAGGAGAACGACTGGTGGGAAATCCCCACCAGCGACCTGACGCCGGTCTTGCGGCAGTCCGGGCATGTGCGGGTGGAGGTCAAGGACCCGACCGGCGTCATCGGCTTCCTGAAGATGAACTGCCTGCAGCCGCCGTTCGACAATGTCGGCGTCCGCCGCGCGATCCTGCACGCGTTCAACCAGAAGGACTTCGTCGCCGCGATCGCCGGCGACGATCCCAAGATGGGCCACACCCCTGTCGGCCTGTTCTGCCCCGGCACGGAACTGGCGAACGATGCCGGCATGGACGCGATCCGATACGATCCGGAGAAAGCGAAGGCGGAGCTGAAAGCGGCCGGCTACAAAGGCGAGACGGTGGCGATGATGGTCGCGACCGATACGCCCTATCGCAAGGCCATGGGCGATGTCGGCGTCGCCGCGCTGCAGGCGATCGGCATGAAGGTCGATTACATCGCCATGGACTGGGGCACCGCCGTCGCGCGGCGCGAAAACAAGGGACCGATCGACAAAGGCGGCTGGAGCGGCCTGTTCACGACCCTCTCGGGCCTCGACCTGCAGACGCCGGTCGGCAACACGTTCCGGGTGAACGGCGAGAAGGGCTGGTTCGGCTGGGCCAGCAGCCCGAAGGTCGAAGCGCTGAAGATGCAGTGGCTGGAGACCGACGACCTCGCGACGCAGAAGAAGATCGCCGAGGAGATCCAGGCCCAATGGTGGATCGACGTGCCGCACGCCCCGATCGGCCAGTGGTTCCAGCCGACGGCGTGGCAGACCTCGTTGGACGGGATGCTGGACGGCTTCCCGGTGTTCTGGGGGATCAAGCGGGTGTAGCGGCCCGGCCGTGACGGGGGAGGCGGATGAGAATCATCACCGTCCCGGTTGGCATAACCCTTCCTTAACCACTCCTTGGCACACTCCTGCCGTCTCCGGCCGGAAAGGCGTGCATGGACAATATCGAACGGAACGGCGCGGCGCTGCGTCTGCTGCAAGCCTGTGCCTGGCAGGAAGCCGAGGCCGCCGCCGGCCACGCCCTGGCCGCTTCACCCCACGACCCCGCGGCGCTGCTGCTGCGCGGCCTCGCCATTGCCGCGATGGGCGAGGCCGATCGCGCCGCCCCGGACCTGCTGCGCGTCGCCGCCCTGCGTCCCGATGCGCGCCATCCCTGCATCGACCTCGCCGAGTTGCGGCCGCCGTTGCCGCGCCCGCTGATCCAGCGCCAGTTCCAGGCCTGCCTGCGGCACGATCCGACAAATCCCCGCCTGCGCCTGACATTCGCCGAGTTCCTGCTCGACAACGACCATCCGGAACAAGCGGAAACGGTGCTGGACACCACGCCCCGCAGCGCCGCGGCGCATCATCTGCACGGCCTGGCCCGCGCCGAACAGGGTCGCTTCGTCCAGGCCATCGATAGTTTCCGCAATGCCGTGGCGCTCGATCCCAAGGCGGCGGCGAGTTGGTCCAATCTCGGCATGGCGCTGAAGGTGGAAGGCCGGTTCGACGAAGCGCTCCGCGCGCATGACCACGCAGTGGCGCTGGCGCCGGCGCATGCGCGGTTCCGGGTGAACCGGGCGGTGACGCTGCTGCGGATGGGGCAGTGGCACAGCGCCTGGGCGGATTACGAGGCGCGGCTGGATCTCGCCGAGGGGCTGGCGATCGACCCGCATCGCCTGCTTCCGTCGCTGCGGCCGGAGGACACGCTGTCCGGCACCACGGTGCTGGCGCTGCACGAGGACGGGTTCGGCGATACGCTGCAATTCTGCCGCTACCTGCCGCTGCTGGCCTGGCGGGGCGCTCGGGTCGTGGCCTGCGTGCCGCCGGCGCTGGCGCGGTTGATCGCCGCCTTGCCGGGGGTCGCGCAAGTGGTGACGGACCGGCGGGACGTGCCGGCGCATGACTATGTCTGCCCGATGTTCAGCCTGCCGCGCGTGTTCGGCACCACGCCGCAGACCGTGCCGCCGGTGGTGGGGCCCGACCTCCCCGCCGCCATCCCGCGGTTCCGCCACCGCCTGCCGGCGCACGGGTTGCTCACCGGGCTGGTGTGGGCCGGCCAGGCGCGTCCCGCGGTGCCGGGGTTCCGCACGCTGGACCGCCGGCGCAGCGCCGGCCTGGCCGCCTTCGCGCCGCTGGCCGCGGTGCCGGGCGTGCGCCTGGTGAGCCTCCAGGCCGGCCGGCCGGCACGCGAGACGCCGCCCGACGGCATGACCCTGCTCGACCCGATGACCGGGGTGCGGGACTTCGCCGATACCGCCGCGATCATCGCCAGCCTGGATGTCGTGGTCAGCGTCGATACGTCCGTCGCGCACCTGGCGGGACTGGTCGGCAAGCCGGTGTTCCTGCTCGACCGCTACGACGGCTGCTGGCGCTGGCTCAGCGGCCGGCGGGACAGTCCGTGGTATCCCGGCATGACCCTGTTCCGCCAGCCGGCGCCCGGCGACTGGACGTCTCCGATGCGGCAGGTGGCGGCATCGCTGCACGCGATGGCGCTGTATCGGGGCGGCACCCGCGTGCCGGCGATGGAGGCGCCCGCTTTCGTCGCTTGACCGCTTCGGACAGAGCTTGGAGACAGTCGCCTCGACCCTATGTCGGATGCATGGCGATGAAGCGGCTGCTGCGGAGTTTGAACGGGGAAGCGGTGTGGCCGCCGCCGGTATGGCTGATGCGCCAGGCCGGCCGCTACCTGCCGGAATACCGCGCCGTCCGGGCCAGGGTGCCGGACTTCGTCACGCTGTGCACGTCCCCGGACCTCGCCGCCGAGGTCACCTTGCAGCCGATCCGCCGCTATGGCTTCGACGCCGCCATCCTGTTCAGCGACATCCTCATCCTGCCTTGGGCGCTTGGCCACGGCCTGGCGTTCAAGGAGGGCGAAGGACCGGTGCTGCCTCGCCTGCGCGACGCGGCCGGCGTCGCCGCGCTGGACCCGCGGCGCCTGGCGGAGAAGACCGCGCCGGTGATGGAGACGGTCCGCCGCATCCGCGCCGGCCTGCGGGCCGAGGGGTTCGGCAACACCGCCCTGATCGGCTTCGCCGGCGCCCCGTTCACCGTCGCCTGCTACATGGTCGAAGGCGGCGGATCGAAGGATTTCGCCGCCGTCCGCGCCATGGCCTATGCCGAACCGGACCTGTTCGCGCGCCTGATGGACACGCTGACCGAGGCGACGATCGCCTATCTCTCCGCCCAGGTCGAAGCCGGCGCCGAGGTGCTGATGCTGTTCGATTCCTGGGCCGGCGTGCTGTCGCCGGGACTGTTCCGCAGGCACGCGGCGGCGCCGGCACAGCGGATCGTCTCGGCCCTGAAGGCGCGGCATCCGGACGTGCCGGTGATCGGCTTCCCGCGCCTGGCGGGGATCCTGGCGCGCGATTACGCGGCGACCGGCGTCGACGGCATCGGCATCGACACCGGCAGCGATATCGGCGCCATCGCCGCGCTGCTGCCCCCCGGCCTGGCCGTGCAGGGGAACCTGGACCCGATGGCACTGGTCGCCGGCGGCGAGGCGCTGCGGACGGAGACGCGCGCGATCCTGGCGGCGATGAAGGGCCGGCCCTTCGTCTTCAACCTCGGCCACGGCATCGTGCCGCAGACCCCGCCCGAGAACGTCGCCGCGCTGCTGGAGCTTGTGCGTGCCGGCTGACACCGCCCCCTCCCCCCCGTCCTCCCGAACCTCGGGGGAGAAAGATGGCCCGGTCGAGCCGGGCCAGGACGGGGGGACGCGATCGATGCCCGCGATCGACCCCGCTCGGCACAAGGTCGCCATCGTGCTGTTCAACCTCGGCGGCCCCGACAGTCCCGAGGCGATCGCCCCCTTCCTGCTGAACCTGTTCCGCGACCCCGCGATCCTGCGCGTACCGCCGTTCATCCGCCCGCTGCTCGCGCGCCGCATCGCCCGGGCCCGCCTCAAGCCAGCCACCGACAACTACGCCCTGCTCGGCGGCAAGTCGCCGCTGCTGGACCTGACCCGGGAGCAGGCGGCGGCGCTGGAGGCCGCGCTGCCGGAGATGCAGGCGAAATGCTTCATCGCGATGCGCTACTGGCATCCGATGACCGACGAGGCGGTGAAGGCGGTGAAGGCCTGGGCGCCCGACCATGTGCTGCTGCTGCCGCTGTATCCGCAGTTCTCGACCACCACGACCGGCAGCTCCCTGCTGGCATGGCGGCAGGCGGCGGTGAAGGCCGGGCTGGTGGCGCCGGTGACGACGCTGTGCTGCTACCCGACCGATCCCGGCTTCATCGCGGCGACGACGGCGCTGGTGCGGGCGGCGTACGACAGGGCGCGGGACACGCTGCCGGCGAAGACGCCCCTGCGGGTGCTGTTCTCCGCCCACGGCCTGCCGGAGACGATCGTCCGCCGTGGCGACCCGTATCAATGGCAGATCGAGCAGACGGTCGCCGCAGTGCTCTCCGCCTGGGGCGAGCCCGTCGACCACGCCGTCTGCTACCAGTCCCGGGCGACGCCGCAGAAATGGATCGACCCGAGCACGGATGCCGAGATCGCGCGGGCGGCGAAGGACGGGACGGCGGTGCTGGTGGTGCCGATCGCCTTCGTCTCGGAGCACAGCGAGACGCTGGTCGAACTGGACGTCGAGTACCGCCACCTGGCCGAGAGGCTGGGGGTCCCCGGCTATTTCCGCGTGCCGACGCAGAACGCCGATGCCGCGTTCATCGCCTCCCTGGCCGGCCTGGTGCGGCGCGCGATGGCGGACGGTCCGACGCTGTGCAGCGCGTCGGGCGGGCGGCTGTGCGGGTCGGCGCATGGCGGGTGCCCGTTCGTGCCCCGACGCCATGATGGCCGAAGGGGCACTGTCCACGCCTGACGTCGCGTCCGCGTGGGAAGGCGCGGATGGCGGGCCTGCACCCCATGGACGTTGAGATCGAGCGGCACAGGCGTCTGTCCCGCCGTGATCGGCGAAGGCCGACCCGGATACCGCCGCGGCCCCGGGGTGACGATGACGTCCGCGTCATCCCCCCAGATACGCGTCCCGCACCCTGGGATCGTCCCGCAGCGTCTTCGCCGGCCCCTCCGCCACCACGCTCCCCGTTTCCAGCAGATACGCCCGGTTCGCCAGCGACAGCGCGACCGCCGCGCTCTGTTCCGCCAGCAGGATCGTCATCCCGCCGTCGCGCAGGTCGCGGATCGCGCGGTAGATCGTCTGCACCATGATCGGCGACAGGCCCAGCGACGGCTCGTCCAGGATCAGCAGGGCCGGCCGGCGCACCAGCGCGCGGGCGATCGCCAGCATCTGCTGCTCCCCGCCCGACAGGGTCGCAGCCAGTTGCAGCCGGCGTTCGCGCAGCCGGGGGAACAGGTCGAACATCGCCTCCATCCGGACCGCGGCCTCGCGTCCCAGCAAGTAGCCGCCCATCTGCAGGTTCTCGGCCACCGTCATGTCGGCGAACACCCGCCTTCCTTCCGGCACCAGCGCCATGCCGGCCGCCGCGCGGCGGTCGCTGGGCAGGCCCGTCACCGGCTTGCCGTCGAACACGATCTCCCCCGCCGCGACCCGGGCCAGGCCGGTGATCGCACGGACGATGGAGCTTTTGCCCGCGCCGTTGGCCCCCAGGATCGCCACCGTCTCCCCCGCCGCCACCGTCAGGTCGAGGCCGCGTACCGCCTGCACCTTGCCGTAGCTGACGCTCAGCCCGCGGATCGCCAGCAGCTCAGTCATCGATCGGCGTCCCGAAATAGGCAGCCACCACCTCGGGATTTTCGGTGACCTCGGCGGGCGTACCGCCGGCGATGACCACCCCGTGGTCCAGCACCACCAGCCGGGAGCTGAGCTGCATCACCACCCGCATGTCGTGCTCCACCAGCGCGATGGCGACGCCGCGATCGCGGATGCGCTCGATCAGGCCGCGCATGTCCGACCGTTCCGACGGGCTCAGTCCCGCTGCCGGCTCATCCAGCAGCAGCAGCGCCGGGTCGCAGGCCAGCGCCCGCGCCAGTTCCAGCCGGTTCTGCTGGCCGTAGGCAAGGCTGGCCGCCTCCGTGTCGGCCAAATCGTCCAGCCCGACGAACGCCAGCGCCTCCCGCGCCTTGGCCTCACCCGCGTCGCGCCCCGACCGGCTTCCGGCGATGTCGGAGAGGAAGGAGCCGGGCTGGGTACGCATGGCCGGCACCAGCACGTTCTCCAGCACGGTCAAGGAGCCGAACAGCCGCTTGTTCTGGTAGGTGCGGGCAAGGCCGGCAGCGACGATGGCGCGCGGGTCGGCGCCGGTGATGGTCCGGCCCTGGAAGGCGACCGATCCGGAATCCGGCCGGTAGATGCCGCTGATGACGTTGAACAGCGTGCTCTTGCCCGACCCGTTGGGACCGATGATGCCCAGCGTCTCCCCCGCCCCGATCGTCAGGCTGACGCCGTCCAGGGCGCGCACGCCGCGGAAGCTCAGGCGGATATCGCTGACCGCCAGCATCACCGCCGCCTCCGCAGCCCGGCCAGCGCCGGCAGGATGCCGCGCGGCGCGAGCATCATCGTCAGCAGCAGGATGCCGCCATACACCACCAGGCGGAACTGGCCGAACGGCCGCAGGTATTCCGAAGCGGAGCCGAGGATCAGCGTCGCGATCATCATCCCGTCCAGCGAACGGTAGCCGCCGAACATCGCCATGGTCAGTTGGACCACCGACAGGTCGAGCGTGAACATGTCCGGGTGCACGAAGCGCAGGAAGAACGCGTGCAGGAACCCCGCCGCCCCGGCCCAGGCCGAGGACAGCGCCAGCGCCAGCACCTTGGTGCGGACGACGCGCACGCCCGAAGTGGCGGCGGATAGCTCGTCATCGCTGACCGCGCGCAGGAACAGCCCGAACCGGCTGGCGACGACCCGCCGCGCCAGGAAGAACGATCCCGCCGCGAACACGACGCACGCCCAGTAGAACCGTTCGGGGGACGCGAGGGCGAAGCCGGCGACCGAAAGCGGCGGGATTTCCCGCACGCCCATCGGCCCGTTGGTCAGGCTGGACCAGTGCATCAGCACGATCCAGATGATCTGCTGCAGGCCGATCGTGGACATCACGAAATACAGCCCCGACAGCCGGATCGCCGGACTGCCCAGCAGCGTGCCCACCAGCACGGCAGCCAGGATCGCGGCCGGCAGCGCCAGCAGCGGCGGACAATGCGCCCCGGTCACCAGCAGCGCGGCGGTATAGGCGCCGATGCCGTACAGTCCGCCCTGGGCCAGGGAGATGCGTCCGGCGAACCCGGTCAGGTAGCCGAGGCCGATGACCGAAATCGATTGGATGGCAACGAAACTACCGATCTCCAGCAGGTAGTCGTTGGCGACCAGCGGCAGCAGCGCCGCCACCACGAAGGGCAGCAGCCGGATCATGACGCCCCTCACGGCTGCACCGTCAGACCTTCACCGGCACGACCCGTCCCAGCAGGCCCTGCGGCCGGACGACGAGCATCAGCATCAGGATCGCGAAAGCGAACAGGTCCTTGTAGTCGGTGGACAGGTAGAACGCGGCGATCGCCTCGACAAGGCCCAGCAGCACGCCGCCCAGGATGGTGCCGACGACGCTGTTGATCCCGCCCAGCACGGCCGCGCTGAACGCTTTCAGCCCCACCATCTCCCCCATGTCGGGCGAGACGAAATACAGCGGCCCGATCAGGATCCCCGCGATCGCCGCCACCGCGAACGACAGCCCGAAGGTGAAGCCGATCGCACCGCTGACCGAGACGCCCATGGTGCCCGCGATCTCGGCGTCCGACGCCACCGCCCGCAGCGCGCGTCCGCGCCGCGTGTGGGTGAACAGGACATGCAGCAGGATCACCAGCAGGATGGTGATGACGACGATCCACAGATAGGTCTTCTGGAACAGCACGCCCGGAATGAACCGATACACCCCCGTCCCGAAAATCTTCGGAAACGGCAACGGTTCAGGAAACGCCGCTCGGATTCCATTCTCGATCATCACGCCCAGGCCGATGGCGCCGACGACGAAGACTTCGTGGCTGTGGAACAGGCGGCGGAAGACGATGCGTTCCAGCAACCATCCGGCGGCGAAGCTGATCACCGGCACCGCGATCAGCAGCGGGATCGCCGACAGGCCCAGCGTCTGCACCAGGAACAGGCCCAGGAACGTGCCGGCCATGAAGACCTGGCCCTGGGCGAAGTTCACCATGCGGATGCCGCGATAGACCAGGGTGAAGCCAAGGCCCACCAGCGCGTAGATGCAGCCGGTGCCCAGGCCGCCGATCAGGATCTGCGGCGGCACCCTAGTGCGCGGGCTTGAAGACGGCGAAGCCCTTGCCCTGGACTTCCTCGATCACCACCGGAACGACAAGCTGGTTGGTGTCGTCGAAATGCAGGTCGGCGGGCGGCAGCCCGAAGAAGTGCCCATGCCAGTCCTTCAGGCAAAGCCTGACCTTGTCCTTGTCGGTGCCGACCTTCTTCAGGCAGTCCGCCGCCATGTAGACGCCGCGATAGGCCGACACCGCCTGCGACGGCCGGGGCGCCTGCGCCGCGTTCTTGAACATCGCGGTGTACTTGTCCGCCCACGCCTTCGCCTGGGGGTCCAGGTCCTCATGGAAATAGGCCGTGGCGATGGTGTGCTGGGAGGCTTCGGGCGCCAGCGTGATCATCGCCTCGTTCGACAGGCCGGCCGGGCCGAAGAAGCGCGCATCGATGCCCTGGTCGCGCGCCTGGTTGAGGATGGCCGGCACCGCGGGCAGCGTGCCCATCAGCGCGATCCCGTCGGGGTTCGCGGCGGCGATATGGGACAGCTGCGCGGTGAAATCCTTATCGTTTGATCCGTAACTTTCCACGTCGACCGGCGATTCGTCCAGTTCTTTCAGCCTGGCAATGAAAATGTCGCGGGCACCGACACCGTAATCGTTGCTGTCGTTGATCACGGCGATCCGTTTCATATGCAACGTCTGCACCGCCAGGTCGGCAAGCTGCACCGCGTGCCCGTTATCGTTGGTCAGGATACGGAACGTCCACTTGTTGCGCTTGGTGGTGATCCGCGGGTTGGACGCCCCGACCACGATATAGGGCATGCCGGCGCGTTCCGCGACTTCCATGTTCGCCAGCACCATGGAACTGCCCCAGCCGCCGACCACGATGTCGACATGGTCGTTGACCAGCCGCTGCATCGCCAGCACCGATTGCGCGGGGTCCGAGGCGTCGTCGGCGACGTCCTCCACCAGCTTGCGGCCGTTGATGCCGCCGGCATCGTTGATCTCCTTGATCGCCATCTCGACGCCTTGCTGCATCGACGCGCCATAGGACGCACCGAACCCGGACAGGCCCGCGATCATGCCCAGCTTGATGTCCTGGGCCAGGGCGCCCTGGCCCCATCCCAGCAAGCCCGTGACGACCGCCATCGCCATCCAACCCGTCCTGGCCATCCACTCGTCCCCGCTTTTTCGCTGGGCGAAACTTTAGGCGGCGCCCGTCGCGACTGGCAACGGGGGTCAGCGGGTCACGTGACGTTGCGTCAGACGGTCCGGTCCGGCTTGATGTCGATCAGCGGCGTGCCGTCCAGGCAATCGAGGCCCCGGACCCGGACCTGCGATCCTTCCACGCCGACCAGCGCGACGACCGAGGACGCGATCGGGTTGGGCCGCACCGGCGAGCGCAGCGCGAAGGTCCCGATGGTCCGCCCGGTGCTGTGGGGCGTCTGCCGTACCAGGTCGCGCCGCGCCTTGTGCATCCAATAGAGGACCTGCAGCCGCGGGTGCTTCGCCACCTCGAACAACGCGTCGGCCCAGCGCGGATCGACCTCCAGCGTGCAGACCGGTCCGTCCAGGCTGCCCCGCTTCGGGCACGTGCCGCGCTGCGTCCAGGGGGTCCGGATCACGCCGATGAAGTAGACGCCCGCGTCCGGAGCGGCCGGCAGGGCGACGCTGCGCTCCCCCGTCCGCAGCGTGTCGTCGGGCATGCGCTACTCCGCCGCGACCTGTTCCGCCGGGCGTGGCAGCGGGTCGGCCGTGCGGGCGGAGACGCGGGCGGACCCGCCGCAGAACAGGCTGAGCAGCAGGATCGCCGCGACCAGGACCAGCACCATCTCGGGGTGGCCATGGTCGATCAGCATGCCGAACGGCACCGGCGTGACGGCGCTGCCCAGCGGCAGGCCGGAGGAGACGAAGCCGAACACCTTGCCGATCTCCCCCGGCGGGGCGGCGTCCTTGACCATGACGTCCCGCGGCGTGCGGCTGGCCCCCAGCGCGAGGCCCGACAGTCCGGTCAGCACGCAGATGGCGACCACCGGCATGCCGATCCAGTTGACGCACAGGATCAGCGCGGCCGAGGCGATGGTCAGGCAGGTGATGAAGGGCAGCACGTGCTTCTTGAACGTGTCGGCGAACCAGCCGCCGACCAGCGTGCCGCAGGTGGAGCCGGCCATGTAGCAGGTCAGCGCCGTCGCCGCGATCTCCAGGTCCAGGCCCTTGGTGGTGTGCAGCACGGTGACGAGCCAGGACTGGACGCCGCCGCCGGCCATCGCGCCGAAGGTGAAGAACAGGAAGAACAGCACCATGGCGCGGCTGGTCAGCAGGTCCCGGCCGGTCAGCCCGCCGGCGTGGTGGACATGGGGCTTGGCCTGGTCGACCAGGATGCGGCTCTGGAACAGGATCGACAGCACCACGGGCAGGCCCAGCAGGCCGACGGTCAAAAGCGTGCCGCGCCAGCCGATCGCCGCCATTAGCAGCGCCGCGACCGGCGGCCCGGCCGAGAACCCCAGGTTGCCGCTGAACGTGTGCAGCGCGAAGGACCGGCCCATCCGGTCCTTGTCGACCGATCCCGACAGGATCGCGTAGTCCGCCGGGTGGATCACCGAGTTGCCGACCCCGGACAGGGTCGCCAGCACCAGCACCTGCCAGAACGCCGTGGTCAGCCCCATCGCCGCGAGCGACAGCGACATCAGGAGCGTGCCGCCGATCAGGAACGCCCGAGCGCCGTGGCGGTCGACGAGGAAGCCGACAGGGGTCTGGAGGATGGCGGTGGTGCCGGACATCAGCGCGATCGTCAGCCCGAGTTCGGCGAAGCTGACGTCGAACGCCTTCTGCCAGGCGAGGAACATCGGCGGCAGGCACAGCACATAGAAGTGCGAGAGGAAATGCCCGTTGCCGATCAGGATGTTGACGCGGGTCGTCCGACTGAGCGCCATGCCCGGAGATCCTTGATGAAGCGCCTGTAATCTTGCCGGCCGGCTTGCCCATGGTCAAGCAAGGCACCTCTTCGGGCGCCCTGCCCCTTGGCGGTTTCGCCGGCGCGCGAAATGGACTAGACGGGACGGATCAGCCCCGGATCGTCGCCGCCCATGTCGAAGAAGTCCCTGGCCCGCCTGTTGCCTTCGCTCATCGTGGTCGCGGTCGCCGTGGCCACGCTGGCTTCGGGGATGTCTGCCCTGTCGGCGTGGCGGGCGGCGTCGGCGCCGCAGATCGGCGACATGATCTCCTTCCGCCCCGGCGTGTCCGGCTCCCCCGGCCTGCGCCTGGACGTGGCGCGGCGGCAGGGCGGGACTTGCGTGCTGGACCTGGGGATGCTGAGCGGTTCGGGCGGCAGCTTCATCGTCGAGGGCCCGGCCCCGGACGGGCGCTACCTGGTCCACTGGGCCGGCCCGCGCACCAGCCAGGGCGCCTCCAACTGCGGGGCCAGCGCCGAGATCGTCCTCGACGCTCGGCAGGTCGAACTGCTGGGAATCGCGGCGACGGCCTCGGTGGTGCCGGTTCAGGCCAGCGCGTGAACGGTTCGGGTCTGACTAGCTCGCGTGATCGGCGTGCCTGACCGGCTGGAGGCCGGGGGGACGGCACACCGGAACAGATAATGGAGAAAACGTCACAAACCCGCCCCGGTGCGTGTTGCGTGGCCCCATACCCCATGCTAGACGCCCGGCGCTGGCCTGCTGGGCCGCCATTTTTCCTTTCCGGACCGATCCGGTTCGGCCCAACAGATGGATGAGCCGTGGCTTCCGAGGTTTCGACATCGACAACCGCATCGACTGGCTCCGGCGACGGCCTCGCCGATCGCTACGCATCCGCGCTTTATTCCTATGCCGATGAGACCCATGCCCTGGACGCCGTCGTGGCGGAGATGGAAGGGCTGGGCCGCCTGATCGACGCCAGCGCCGATTTCCGCCGCCTGCTGGCCAGCCCGCTGATCGACGTCAAGACCGCGACCCAGGCCAGCCAGGCGGTGCTGCAGCAGGAAGGTTTCGGCAAGACGGTGCGCGACTTCGTCGGCGTGGTCGCGACCAACCGCCGCCTGCGGGAACTGCGGGAGATCGTGCATGCCTTCGCCACCCTGGTGGCGCACCGGCGGGGGATCATCACCGCGCATGTCGTCTCGGCGCACCCGCTGAACGACGTGCAGCGCCAGCAACTGCGCGCCCGGCTGATCGAGGCGGGGTACGGCAACGTCAACATCCACGAACGGGTCGACGCCGACCTGCTGGGCGGCCTGGTCGTCCGGGTCGGCGCGCGCCTCTACGACACGTCTTTGAAGTCTCGGCTGCAACGCCTGCAGTACGCCATGAAGGGAGCCGCTTGATATGGAGATCCGCCCAGCCGAGATCTCGGAGATCCTGAAGAAACAGATCGCCGCGTTCGACACCGAGGCCAATGTCGCCGAGACCGGCCAGGTGCTGTCCGTCGGTGACGGCATCGCCCGCGTCTTCGGGTTGCAGAACGTCATGGCCGGCGAGATGGTCGAGTTCCCCAGCGCCGGCCTGCGCGGCATGGCGCTGAACCTGGAAACCGACAATGTCGGCGTCGTGATCTTCGGCGACGACAAGCAGATCCGCGAAGGCGACACCGTCTCGCGCACCCGCGCCATCGTCGAGGTGCCGGTCGGGCCGGGCCTGCTGGGCCGCGTCGTGGACGGCCTGGGCAACCCGATCGACGGCAAGGGGCCGATCCAGTCCACCGAACGCCGCCGCGTCGAGGTGAAGGCGCCGGGCATCATCCCCCGCAAGTCGGTACACGAGCCGATGCAGACCGGCCTGAAGGCGATCGACGCGCTGATCCCGATCGGCCGCGGCCAGCGGGAGCTGGTGATCGGCGACCGCCAGACCGGCAAGACCGCCGTCATCGTCGATACGATCATCAACCAGAAGCCGATCAACGCGCTGGGCGATCCGAAGAAGACGCTGAACTGCATCTATGTCGCGGTCGGCCAGAAGCGCTCGACCGTCGCGCAGCTCGTCCGCACGCTGGAAGAGAACGGGGCGATGGAATACTCCATCGTCGTCGCCGCGACCGCGTCCGACCCGGCGCCGATGCAGTTCCTCGCCCCCTATTCCGGCTGCACCATGGGCGAGTATTTCCGCGACAACGGCCAGCACGCCGTGATCTTCTATGACGACCTGTCCAAGCAGGCCGTCGCCTATCGCCAGATGTCGCTGCTGCTGCGCCGTCCGCCGGGACGCGAGGCGTATCCGGGCGACGTGTTCTATCTGCACTCCCGCCTGCTGGAGCGCGCGGCGAAGATGAACGACCACCTCGGCGCGGGTTCGCTGACGGCGCTGCCGGTCATCGAGACGCAGGCCGGCGACGTGTCGGCCTATATCCCGACCAACGTGATCTCGATCACCGACGGCCAGATCTTCCTGGAGACCGAACTGTTCTTCCGTGGCATCCGTCCGGCGGTGAACGTGGGCCTGTCGGTCTCGCGCGTGGGATCGGCAGCCCAGGTCAAGGCGATGAAGCAGGTCGCCGGGCGCATCAAGCTGGAGCTGGCGCAGTATCGCGAAATGGCGGCGTTCGCGCAGTTCGCCTCGGACCTCGACGCCTCGACCCAGGCGCTGCTGGCCCGCGGATCGCGGCTGACGGAGCTGTTGAAGCAGCCGCAATACAAGCCGCTGCCGATCGAGGAGCAGGTGGTCGCCATCTTCTCCGGCGTGCGCGGCTACCTGGACAAGATCCCGGTCAACCGCGTCGGCGCCTTCGAGCAGCAGTTCATCGGCGAGCTGAAGGCGAAGGAGCCGGGCATCCTGGAGGCGATCCGGGCCCAGCTTGAGATCAAGCCGGACGTGGAGAAGCAGTTGACCGCGTTCCTGGACAACTTCTCCAAGGCGTTCGCCTGATCATGATCCTCTTGCGTCGTGGCCGGGCTTGGCCCGGCCATCCACGACTTTCCCCTGGATGGTCCGCGCACGGCGCGGATGGCCGGGACATACCCGGCCTGACACGCAAGCCGAAGCGTCAGGAGTCGCTCCATGCCTAGCCTGAAGGCCCTCCGGACGCGGATCAACAGCGTCAAGTCGACACAGAAGATCACCTCGGCGATGAAGATGGTCGCCGCCTCCAAGCTGCGCCGCGCCCAGCAGCAGGCCGAGGCCGCTCGGCCCTATGCCGAACGGATGGAGCGGATGCTGCGTGCGCTGGCCGCGTCGGTCGCCGGGTCGCCGACCGCGCCGCAATTGCTGGTCGGCACCGGGTCCGACAAAGTGGCGCTGCTGATCCCGGTGACGGCGGACCGCGGCCTCGCCGGCGCGTTCAACACCCAGGTCGCCCGCGCCACCCGCAACCTGGCCCGCAAGCTGGAATCCGAGGGCAAGACGGTGAAGATCCTCGCCGTCGGCCGCAAAGGGCGCGACTACCTGCGCCGCGAGCTGGCCAGCCGGATCGTCGGCGACGTCAGCTATGCCGGCAAGAAACGGATCGAATTCGCCGACGCGCAGGACATCGGCGTCCGCGTCACCCAGATGCTGGCAGCGGGGGAAATCGACACCGCGACGCTGGTCTACAACCGGTTCCACTCGGTGATCAGCCAGATCGTCACCGAACAGCAGATCATCCCGGCGCCGCCGCCCCCCGAGGGTGAAAGCGCCGATACCGGCGGTGCGCAATACGATTTCGAGCCGGACGAGGAAACCATCCTGGCGAAGCTGCTGCCCCAGGCGCTGGCCATCCAGGTCTACCGTTCGCTGCTGGAAAGCGCGGCCGGCGAGCACGGCGCGCGCATGACGGCGATGGACAACGCGACGCGCAACGCGGGCGACATGATCAAGCGCCTGTCGCTGAACTACAACCGCGCACGCCAGGCCAACATCACCAAGGAGCTGATCGAGATCATCTCCGGTGCGGAGGCGGTATGACGTCGTTGCCGCCTCGCATCGCGCATCAGCACACACTTGTCGATACCGCGCGCCTTCGCGCACCCGTAGATACCGCGCGCCTTCGCGCGACAGCCGTCTGACCTCGGACGAAAGGAAGAAAGAGCCATGGCAAGCAACATCGTCGGCCGGGTCACCCAGGTCCTGGGCGCCGTCGTGGACGTGCAGTTCGACGGCGACCTGCCGTTCATCCAGAACGCGCTGGACTGCCAGATCGAAGGCCGCAAGCTGGTGCTGGAAGTCGCGCAGGAGCTGGGCGAGCGCACCGTGCGCTGCATCGCGATGGACAGCACCGACGGCATGGTCCGCGGCCAGGAAGTGGTCGATACCGGCGCCCCGATCACCGTGCCGGTCGGGCCGGAGACGCTGGGCCGCATCATGAACGTGGTCGGCGAGCCGATCGACGAGAAAGGCCCGGTCAACGCCAAGAAGCGCTACCCGATCCACCGCGAAGCCCCCTCCTTCGAGGAACAGGCCACCTCGGCCGAGATCCTGGTCACCGGCATCAAGGTCGTTGACCTGCTCGCCCCCTACCTGAAGGGCGGCAAGATCGGCCTGTTCGGCGGCGCCGGCGTGGGCAAGACGGTGCTGATCCAGGAGTTGATCAACAACATCGCCAAGGCGCATGGCGGCGTGTCGGTGTTCGCCGGCGTGGGTGAGCGCACCCGCGAGGGCAACGACCTGTATCACGAAATGATCGACGCCGGCGTCATCAAGATGGACGACAACGGCAACCTGGTCGAAGGCTCCAAGGTGGCCCTGATGTATGGCCAGATGAACGAGCCGCCGGGTGCGCGGGCGCGCGTCGGCCTGTCCGGCCTGTCGATGGCGGAATACTTCCGCGACGAGGAAGGACAGGACGTCCTGTTCTTCGTCGACAACATCTTCCGCTTCACCCAGGCGGGCGCCGAAGTGTCCGCCCTGCTGGGCCGTATCCCCTCGGCCGTGGGCTATCAGCCGACGCTGGCGACCGACATGGGCGCGCTGCAGGAACGGATCACCTCCACCAACAAGGGGTCCATCACCTCGGTGCAGGCGATCTACGTGCCGGCCGACGACTTGACCGACCCGGCGCCGGCAACGTCCTTCGCCCACTTGGACGCGACGACGGTGTTGAACCGTTCGATCGCGGAGCTGGGCATCTACCCGGCGGTGGACCCGCTGGACTCGACCAGCCGCTCGCTCGACCCGCGGATCGTGGGTGAGGAGCACTACGCGGTGGCGCGCCGCACGCAGGAAATCCTGCAGACCTACAAGTCGCTGCAGGACATCATCGCCATCCTGGGCATGGACGAGCTGTCGGAGGAGGACAAGCTGGTCGTGGCCCGAGCGCGGAAGATCCAGCGCTTCCTGTCGCAGCCGTTCCACGTGGCCGAGGTGTTCACCGGCTTCCCCGGCAAGTTCGTGCCGGTGGCCGACACCGTGCGCAGCTTCAAGGCGATCTGCGCCGGCGAATACGACCACCTGCCGGAAGCCGCGTTCTATATGGTCGGCACCATCGAGGAAGCGGTCGCCAAGGCGGAAACGCTGAAGCAGAACGCCTAACTCATCCACCGTCATGGCCCGGCTCGACCGGGCCATCCCCCCTGCCCAGGTGTGACGCCATGGCCGTGAACCTCGAAATCGTCAGCCCGGAAAAGCTGCTGCTGTCCCGCCCCGTGGACATGGTGGTGATCCCGGCCTCGGAAGGCGACATGGGTGTGCTGGAAGGCCACACGCCGATGATCGTCACGCTGCGCGGCGGCACGATCGACCTGTATGAAGGCGATCGCGTCACCGACCGGCTGTTCGTCAACGGCGGCTTCGCGGAAGTGACCCCGGAACGCTGCACCGTCCTCGCGAACGAGGCCGTGCCGCTGGCCGAGGTCGACAAGGCCGTGGCGGCGAAACGCCTGGCCGACGCCGAAGCGGCCTATGAAGCCGCCGACAAGCGCGACACCCTCGCCGAGGACGAAGCCCTCGACGTCCTCCAGGCCGCTCGGGCCATGGTCGACGCGATCATCTGATCCCCGTTCAGCCTGCCCCCATAGATGCGTGAACAGCCCCGTGAGGGGCTGTTTTCATTGGCGGGAGAGGTTTAACTGAGCGACGCCCGCGATTCCGAGGCATCCCTGCACGTCACGGATCGGCGCGCATTCTGTGGCAAGGCGGCAACAGGGATGCACCCGAGGCAGCCGCGACTCGGGCGACGTTGCAACCGAACCGAACCAATGGCTTCCCCCCGATTCCTGACGGCTTATATAACCTAAGGGTGCCAAGGCCCGCTTGACGCATAACGAGATCGGCAAAGAGCAGCATGAAGCACTGGCGGATTGAAGACGTGACCTGGGACCGGTTCGATCCGGCCGCCGTTGATCCCGATATCGTGCCGCTGGTGAAAGCCGCGGCAATGGTCGAGAGGAACGGCCGCGATTATGCCACCTACCTGGGCGGCGTCTTCCGCGACGATCCGGACTTCCGCCAGGCTGCCGACAACTGGGCGAACGAGGAGGTGCAGCACGGCGACGCTCTTGGCCGCTGGGCCATGCTCGCCGATCCCGCCTGGGACTACGCCATGGCGTTCGACCGCTACCGCAGCGGATATTCGGTCAAGCTGGACGCGGACGCCTCGATCCGAGGCTCCCGCACCGGCGAACTGATCGCCCGCTGCATGGTGGAGACCGGGACCTCCAGCTACTACTCGGCCTTGGCCGAGGCCACGGACGAACCGGTGCTCAAGCAGGTCTGCAAGCTGATCGCCGCCGACGAGTTCCGGCATTTCAAGCTGTTCTACGACCATATGCGCCGCTACCTGGCGCGCGAGAACATCGGCGTGCTGTCACGCCTGCGCATCGCCCTGGGGCGGATCGGCGAGTCGGAGGACGACGAGTTGGCCTATGCCTATCACTGCGGCAACGAGCCTGAATCCCTCGCCTATGACCATGCGCGCTGCATCGCGAGCTATATGACCGGAGCGATGGCTGTTTACCGCTACCGGCATATCGAGCGTGGCACCAACATGATCCTGAAAGCAGTCGGGCTGCCGCCGCAGGGGCGGATGTCCCACGTGGCCACGAAGCTCGCCTGGCGCCTGATGCAGTGGCGCCATCACCGGTTCGAACAGCAACTGGCGGCGTAGCCCGTTCCCCGGCGACGCCGAGGGTCCTTCTCGGGACGGGTGAGGCCCGACGGGACGGTATCCGATCAGACCCCTTGGGTATTCAGACGGACGCAGCAGCCTCGGGCATGTCGGCAGGGGCTGACCGAAGCAGCGCCTGCGCGATCTTCTTGCGCTCCCGTTCGGCCGTGCGCTTGTCACGCTCCCGCCGGCGCAGCGCTTCGGTGAAGCTGATCCCGTGCGCCTTGGCATAGGCCGAGACCGTCTGGTTTTCCAGG
>NZ_DASZTJ010000174.1:0-6544 GCF_035548235.1 Rhodopila sp. | reverse complement strand
ACGGTCCGCCCGGCATGATCGCGATGCGTCGCATCCGACCGAGAACTATGACCGGCTGCGACAGGAAGGCTTCCTGGCGCTGACCGTCGCGCGGGAGCTTGGCGGACAGGGCCATGGCTTTCTGGATCACACCATCGCTTACGAGGCCTTGGGCCAGGGGTGTCCGGCGACGGCGCTGGCGTTCAACATGCACGCCTCGGTCGTGATGCCGCTGCTGGAAAGCCCCGAAGTCACGTCGGAAACCAAATGCATGATCGCCGACATGGTGGTGCGGCGGAACACGATGATCGGCGGCAACTTCTCCGAACCCGGCCACACCTCGCTGATCGGCGAGCGTCCCCTGACCGTGCGCGCGCGCCGCGTGGAGGGCGGCTACGGCGTCACCGGGCGGAAGATGTTCGCCTCCATGCTGGAAGCCGCGGACTACGTGCTGGTGCTGGCCTATCCCGAGGACGCGACGGGCAGGTTCGCCGGCATGCTGCTGATGATCCCGCCCGACGCGCCGGGCCGCCGCGTCATCGCCAACTGGGACACGCTGGGGATGCGGGCCACGCGCAGCGACTCCCTGGTGCTGGAGGATTGCCGCGTGGCCGAAAGCGGCATGGTGTTCCGCTCCGACGACATCCGGCCGTTCCGGCTGGCCTATTTCAACTGGTTCTGGGGATCGTACACGGCGGTCTATCTGGGCCTTGCCGTCGCCGCCTATGACGAACTGCGCCGCGTGGTGCGGGACCGCCAGCCCTTCGGCTATGCGCAGCCGCTCGCCTACCATCCCGATGTCCGCCGCCACGTCGCCGAACTCAGCACCCAGCTCGAGGCCGCGCGGCTGATCACCTACCGGTCGGCGTGGCTGTACGACACCGAAGGACCGACGCCGGACACCACCGCGGCGCTGTACCGCGCGAAGCATGCGGTGGGAGAGGCGGTGAGCCGGATCACGCGCGTGGGCCTGACGATCGGCGGCGCGCACGGGATCTTCAAGGGCACGCGGATGGAACAGCTCTTCCGCGACGGCGCCCTGGCGGAAATCCAGCCGCCGCCGACGGATTTCTGCCTTTGGAGCATGGGCATCCACGAGCTTGGCCTCGACCCGGAGCAGGTCCCGCCGCCGATGAAGCCGAGCTGAGGCGTCAGCGCGTCCAGCCGGTGGGGGAGGCGGTCAAATGCCGCGGCGCCTCGCCTTCCCACAGGATCGTCCCGTCTTCCAGCGCGCCCCAGGCCGCGGCGACGCCCATGGCCTGCAGCCCGTCCTCGGCCGCCGCTCGATAATTCACATGGTGATGCCCATGCACGACCAGCCGAACCCCCATCGCTCGGGCCAGCGCGTCGATCGCGGCACTGCCGGCCGGATGGCTGGACGGCGCTTCATGCGTCACCAGGATGTCCGCCTGCTGCGCCGCCAGCGCCGCGTAGTCCTCGGGCCAGATCGAGGTGGTGGACAGCGAGTGGATCAGCCCCTGCACATGCTCCTCCCGCCAGCCCCGGCACATCGCCCGCACGTCGTCGGGCACCTCTGCCCGGCTGTGCAGCCTTGGATCGGCGGGCGGTTCCCACACCCGAGGGCGGAACGTTCCGCCCAGCCCGGCGACGCGGACGCCGGCGATCGTGGCGATCGTGCCGTTCAGCGCCTGGCCGCCGGTGACGGGGTTCAGCGTGGGCGCGGTCAGGTTGTGCCACATCTCCGGACCGCCGTCGTTGTCATGATTGCCGTATATCCAATGCACGGCGATGCCGCGCCGCAGCAGCGGCGCCGCGCAGGCGTCCAGCGGCCGGTCGCACTGGACGTCGCCCAGGATCACCGCCGCCTCCGGCGGTGTCGGCAGCGCGGCCAGGCCCTGCTCCACCTTGTCCCACATGCGGTGGATGTCACCGATGAATACGATCGTCATTCTTATCCATATAGTCATATAGTCACATCTTGACGGGTTCGCCGCGGCGTCACACCCTGCCGGTGAACCAAGCACGGCCAGGCTGGCATAGCCAGCCCGAGGCACAACGAACACGGGGGGAATGATCATGAGGCTTCGGCTCCTGGTGGCGCTGATGGGGGTGGGGGCGGCGCTGCTGTGCGCAATGCCCGCTGCGTCCTATGCGCAGTCCTGCGAGATGAAACTGGGGGCGATGGGCCCCATGTCGGGCGGCGCCGCGCAATGGGGCCTGGCGATGAAAAGCGCCGCGGAACTGGCCGCCGCCGAGGTGAACGCCCAGGGCGGGGTCAAGATCGACGGCAAGCAATGCAAGGTCGTCGTCGTTCCCTATGACAGCAAGTACACCGCCGACGGCGCGGCGGCCGGTTCCAATGCGCTGGCGGCCGAAGACATCCACCTGATCATCGGGCCGGTCGGATCGCCGGAAGCCACCGGCATCAAGCCGGTCGCCGCGCGGAACGGGCAGCTCGCCTGGAACGCGGCCTATGCGAAGAACTCGCTGGAGCCGAAATTTCCGCTGATGTTCCACATCGCCCCCGGCCCGGCAGTCTGGGCGGACGCGGTGATCAAGCGGGCGGAGAAAGAGTTTCCGATGAAATCGGTCGCGCTGATCGCACCCAACGACCAGGGCGGCACCGACATCGTCAGCGTCGACGCCGAGGCGTACAAGGCCAACGGCATCAAGACGTCGGAGGAATATTACCAGCGCGGCACGACCGATTTCGCGCCCATCGTGACCCGCATCCTGGCCAGCAACCCCGACGTGGTCGACACGGCGTCGTCCCCGCCGGGCGATGCCGGGGTGATCATCAAGCAGTTGCGCCTGGCCGGGTTCAAAGGGCCGATCGGCCGCCTCGGCGGTCCGGGCACGGCGGAGATCCTGCGCGTGGCGGGCGGCCTGGACGTGGTCAAGAACTTCTACTGGTTCGAGACGGTCCCCACCGAGGACCCCAAGGTCCAGGAGATCGACAGCCTCTACAAGAAGCTGCTGGGCAAGGACCCGGTCGGCGGCACTGCCGTCTGGGCCGACCTGCCGGCGGCGCGCATGACGCTGAAGGCCGTGTCGCTCGCCGGCACCGACAATGCCAAGGCCGTGGCGGCGGAGCTGCGCAAGATGCCGGTCGACGACCCGAACATCGGGAAAGGTTACTGGACCGGAAAGAAGCAGTTCGGCATCGCCCAGGAACTCAGCTTCCCCTTCGGCATCGGCATCATCAAGGACGGCAAGAACCTCGGCGTCGAACGGCAGCCCGCCCGGCCGGACTGATCGGTGGAGCAATTCCTGCAGGCGGCGATCATCGGGATCAGCCTGGGGGCCCAATATGCGCTGCTGGCGCTGGGCTTCACGCTGATCTTCGGGATCCTGGGCGTCGTCAACTTCGCCCATGGCGGGTTCTACATGCTGGGCGGCTACGTCGCGTATAGCTGCGTCGCCGGCCTGGGCCTGCCGTACCCGGTGGCGGTCGTCGTGGCCGTCCTGGCGACCGGCGCCCTGGGGTGGGCGTTCGAGCTTTTCCTGCTGGAGCGGCTGGTCGACGACCACCTGGCCACGCTGATGCTGACGCTGGGCCTGTACTTGGTCATGTCGACCGGCGTGCTGACCGTGTTCGGCCCGCTGTCGATGGAGTTCACCTTCCCGGTGACCGGCGCGCTGCGGCTGGGGCCGATCTATGTCCCGCGGGAGAACCTGATCGTCCTGGCGATCTGCCTGGCGATGATCGGCGTGCTGTGGCTGGTCCTGTTCCGCACCGACCTGGGCCGCGGCCTGCGGGCGCTGGCCGACGACCGGGCGGTGGCGCGCGCGCAGGGATTGAGCCCGCGGCTGCTGTTCCCCATGGCCTTCGCCATCGCGACCGGACTGGCCGGGCTGACCGGCGCCCTGGTGACGCCGATCCTGGCCCTGTCGCCCAGCGTCGGCGACCCGGTGCTGGCGACGTCGTTCCTGACCGTCATCCTGGGCGGCCTGGGATCGCTGGAAGGCGCGGCGCTGGCGGCGTTCATCGTCGGCATCGTCGAAGCCTTCTCCAGCGTCTATTTCGGCGGGTCGATCGGCGCGCTGGTGCTGTTCGTGCTGGTGCTGCTTCTGCTGGTCTTCCGTCCCACGGGCCTGCTGGGCCGCACGGTCCGGGGCGCCTGACGATGCCCCGGCCGATGACGCAGGGTCGCTGGCGCCTGCTGGGGTGGCCCGAACTGGGTGCCCTGGTCATCCTGGCGCTGGGCTTCGTGGCGCCGCTGTTCACCCGCAGCGTGCTGGTCTACTCGATCCTGAACCAGGTCTTCATCGGGGTCATCGCGGCGGAGAGCGTCTGGATCATGCTGCGCATGAACCTGCTGTCCTTCGCCACGCCGGCCTTCATGGCGATCGGCGGCTACACGGTGGCGATCGCCGGCGAGTACGACATCACCAACGCCTTCCTGATGACGGCGGCGGCCTTCGTGCTGCCGGCGCTGGTCGCCATTCCGCTGGGTGCGCTGGTGTTGCGGCTGCGCGGCACCTATTTCGTCCTCGTCACGTTCGTGCTGTCGCAGATCATGCAGCTTCTGCTGTTCGAAACGCCCGGCCTGACCGGCGGGTCCAACGGCATCTCCGGCGTGTCGGCGGTGACGCTGCTGGGGCTGGAGCTGGACAGCAACCGCCAGGTGCTGGAGTTCGCCTGCGGCCTGGCCATCGTCGCTACGCTGATCACCGGCATCCTGACGCGCTATTTCCGCCAGCATTTCGCGGCGATCGAGGAGAACGAGATCCTGGCCGAAAGCCTGGGCCTGGTGGTGTGGCGTTATAAGGCGCTGGGCTTCGTGATGGCGGCGGGGGTGGCGGGCCTGGCCGGGTATTCGCTGGTCAACATGCTGCTGACCGCGCATCCCAGTTCCTTCGATTCCGCGACCGCCGTGGATTTCATCGCCTATACGATCATCGGCGGCCGGACATCGATCCTTGGCCCCGTGCTGGGGACCGGTGCGCTGGTCTATGCCACCAACCTGTTCGGGACGCACGGCCAGTATGCCGAGGGCCTTTACGGCGTGCTGATCCTGGTCGTCGTCCTGGTCGCCAGGGGCGGCATCGTCGGCACGATCGCCAGCCTGGCGAGGCGGTTCCGATGACCGAACTGCGGGTGGAGGGGTTGGGAAAGCGCTTTGGCGGGCTGCGGGTTTTCCAGGACCTGAGCTTCACCTTGCCCGCCGGCGGGCTGCTGGGCGTCATCGGTCCGAACGGCGCGGGAAAGACGACGCTGATCAACGTCGTCACCGGCCGGCAGGCGGCATCCGCCGGTAAGGTGCTGCTGGATGGCCGCGACATCACCAACCAGCCGGCCTACGCCGTCAGCCGCCTGGGCTTGGCGCGCAGCTTCCAGCAGACCAACACCTTCAAGTCCGTTTCGGTCGCGGAGAACATCGCCCGCGCCGTTCGTTTCGGCGGCAGGGGGACGCCGGACGGGCTGAACGGACTGCTGGACGCGTTCGGCCTGGCGCCGCGCCTGCCCGAGATCGCCGACAAGCTCCCTTATGGCCTGCAGAAAATGCTGGGCCTGGTCATGGCTTTCGCCGCCGGGCCGAAAGTCCTGCTGCTGGACGAGCCGGCCGCGGGCCTGGAACGCACGGAACGACAGCATGTCGATACGTTTGTAGGGCATGTCCGAGCATCGGGGACCAGCGTGCTGATCGTGGAGCACGACATGGATATGATCCGCCGGCTGTGTCCGCGAATCCTCGTGCTGGATGCCGGGGTCTTGCTGGCGGACGGTCCGCCGGCCGAGGTGCTGGCGCGTCCGGACGTCATCGCCGCCTATCTCGGCGACACCGAGGAGGCCGGGTGATGCTGTTGCACATCGACGGCCTGTGGGTTCGCTACGGCGGCATCACGGCATTGTCCGGCATTTCGATCGACGTGCCGGAGGGGGAGACGGTGTTGCTGGTGGGCGCCAACGGCGCGGGCAAGTCCAGCACGATCAACGCGGTCATCGGTCTTGTTCCTGCAGCGCAAGGACGTATCCTGCTCGACGACGTCGATATCACCCGGATCCCGTGCGAGCGTCGCGCTCGGATGGGGATCGGCTACTCGCCGGAGGGACGGCGGGTCTTTCCGACCATGTCGGTGACGGACAACGTGCTGACGGGGGCATTCGGCCTGGGCCGCAGGCGCCAGGCCGAGGCGCTGGACTGGTTGCGTTCGGTATTTCCATTATTGGCGGAGCGGGCGGAGCAGCCGGCGGGACAGTTGTCCGGCGGACAGCAGCAGATCGTGGCGATCAGCCGAGCGATGGCGTCCCTGCCGCGATTGTTGTTGCTGGATGAGCCGTTTTTGGGATTGGCGCCGGTATGGATCAGGCAGATCAGCGACGCGATCCTGCAACTGCGCGCGCGCGGCACGACCGTGCTGATGACGGAACAGATGGCGCGCCCGGCGTTGAAGCTGGCGACGAGCGGCTATGTGATGCGGGGCGGGGAGGTACGGCGCAGTGGGCCGGTCGATGCGATCCGCGACCTGGCGCTGGCGGAGGAGTATTTGTGACGATCGGCGTGCGGTGGCGGCGATCGGGGCGGGAGATCGCGAAGCCTGTGCGTGGGACGGCCTTTTTGTATTGATTGCCAGGCCGGCGTCGGGGTAGGGCAAGTCG
>NZ_DASZTJ010000173.1:0-2396 GCF_035548235.1 Rhodopila sp. | reverse complement strand
CCTCAAGGCGTTGCTTCAAGCCGGGGTGAGAAGCGAAGATTCCGGTTTCCCTCTTGAGCTCCTTGCGTATGGCGTCTTGCCACTCGCCGGGCCTCATTGCTCGAGCCGCCCGCTCCTGCTCTTCGAACAGCAGACGGGGCGGCTGGTTCGTCGCTACCCAGCTCTCGGCCAGCGACGACAATCGAATCCACGGCATTCGTTCGACGACGGTTATCACGATGAGCGCCTGCGCGGCGACTTCGGCGCCCGACTGTTCTACCGATAGCTGGTCGGCAGCGTATTCACCTTGCCGGCTGTGGACGGTGTGGGCTAGTGGCTCTGGCCAAAAGTCCTGCAACAAATTAGGGGCAGCCGCTATGCTGGAGATGAAGCAGCGCTTCCACTTCTCCTATCGAGAGGCTGCCCCCATGCGCGGTCGCAAACCTCGCTCCCTTACCCTCGCCCCCGGCGACCTCCTCTGCCTCCAGCGCATCGCTCGCCAGCCCGCGCGCCCTTTCTTCCAGGTCCAGCGCGCTCGCATCGTCTTGGCCGTCGCCGCGGGCGAACCGATTCACCGTATCGCCGCCCGCTGGGAGTGCGACCGCGCCACCGTCTGGCGCTGCTGTCGCCGCTACCAGCAGGGCGGCCTCGCTGGACTGTTGGCCGACGCCGACCGCTCGGGGCGGCCCGAGCGGATTTCCCCCCCTCCAGCGCGCCCAGGTCATCCAACTGGCCTGCCTGGAGCCGGTGGCTCGGGGGCTGCACATCACCCATTGGTCCAGCGCCGACCTGGCGCGGCAGGCCGTGCAGGACGGCATCATCGATGCCATCAGCCCGCGCAGCATCCGCCGCATCCTGCATGCGGTTGACCTGCGACCGCACCGCACGCGCTTCTGGAAGACCGCACGGCTGGATGCCCAGTTCATGGAGCGGGCCGTAAGAATCCTTTGGTGCTACACCTACGCCGGCCACTTGGCCCGCCGCGGTTGGTGGGTGGTCTGTGCCGACGAGTTGCCCAATTTTCAGGTCCTGGAGCGCGTGCCGATCCGCCGGGCCATCCCCGGCTCGATCGAGCAGCGCGAGTTCGAGTACAAGCGGCACGGCACCGTGACGGTGCTGGTGTTCCTGGTCGTCCACAGCGGGCAGATGGAGGCGGTGTGCCTGGAGGGCAAGAGCGCCGCGCACTACACCGCGGCGCTGCGGCACTTCCGCCGCCGGCACCGGCAGCTGCGGGGCGCGTACCTGATTCACGACGGGGACTCCACCCACACCGGCGACTGCACGCCGGGCTACCTGCATGAGTTCCGCAGCTGGTGGCGTCCGCGGCTGCTGCCGCCCGACGCCTCGTTCCTGAACCAAGCGGAGTTGCTGCTCGATGCCTTTGAGCTGCATTACCTGAAGCGAGGGTCGTGGCGCAGCCGGGAAGAATTCCGGGCGCACATCGCGGCGGCGTGGCCGGAGTACAACCGGCTCTACGCCCACCCGTTTGAGTGGGAGTGGACGATCCCGAAGATGAAGCAATGGTTCGCAAAGCATAGCCAATGAATTTGTTGCAGGACTTTTGGCCAGGGCCACTAGCGTCCCGCATGACATACCAGTCCTCAAGGGCATCTCGCCCGCCTTTGTTTTGGACGGAACAGCGTGACGGACATCTGCGCCACTTTTATCCTGATCCGACGACGGCCCTGCCTGGCGGGTTCAAGTCACCTAGCAATCCGGCAGGCTGCTGATGCAGAATACGAGTCCCTGGATGGAGGCGGACCGTGGGCGATCACGTCCGTCCTCAAGTGGCGGTTCCCGTCGATCACGTTCGTGAAGACGGAGGAATAATCAAGGTCTTCGGGTAGGTGCACGATCATCGTCGTTGGCTCCAGCCGGTGCTGCTGATTCACACCTTCGCGAACGCGCCGGCTGGGGCCACTCTCTTGAAAGAAGGTATTCAATGGACCCTCTGGTCCAGGCCATCGACGGCGGCGCTGACGATGCCGCCGGCGTAGCCCGCTCCTTCGCCGACCGGATACAACCCCTCCAGCCCTGGCGTCTCGCGCGTCGTCTCATCGCGCACGATCCGCACCGGAGCGCTGCCCCGTGCCTCGGGCCCGACAAGCGTCGCCTGCGGAATGAAGCGCCCCCGCCATTGCTCGTCCATGATCGGCAGACCATGTCGGAGTGCCGCAACGACGAGCGGCGGTACCAGGTCGGCGATGCGCGTGGCCACAGCGCCGCGTAGGTAGCTGTTCGCCGGTACATCCCGCGTCTCTCGTTCGTCCAGAAAATCGGCGACGCGCTGGATGGGGCAGAGATAATCGCGCCGCCCGACCTCGAAGGCTCGACGCTCGTAAACCTCTTGCAAATGCACGCCGGCAAGCACGTCGCTGCCGCCGAAGTGTTCGGGCGGCACCGTCACGACGAGGCCG
>NZ_DASZTJ010000172.1:0-42912 GCF_035548235.1 Rhodopila sp. | reverse complement strand
TATTGATCGGCGTAGTGGGACCACATCAGGAGCGAGTCACTAACCCGCGACAGACAGAGAATGCCGATAAGGCTGTTGAATTGCTGAACGATGTCGCGCGATATAGCGTCGCTCGCTTGGCAGCCATCCGGCATCTCGTTCAGGGCGCCCGGCGGCGGCTGCCGGCGTTGCGCTCGTACGTCGAACGAAAAGCTGAGCTGCCTCTCGCCCGCGTCGTTAGGGACTACGACTTCCGGTAGCAACTCGAACGGATCGTTGAAGGCGCTCGGCTGCGTGAACCGTACGGAGCCTTGAAGAATTCGCTTCAGGCTGGCGATGTCCACATACTTGTAAAGCGGGGTGGAAGCCGCGCCAGTCGCCGCGTCGGTCATCGTCCTCTCTCCCGGTCGAGTTTGCCCTACGTGAATCAGACCCGTATTCGGACCTTTGCCGATCCCAGGATGGAGACGGTCCGGCTTCGGGTGGCCTTTGTGCCCGAGGTTCCAAACTCTATTATAGGGCTATGGCGTAAGCGTAGTGATCATCGCTATCGGGCATGGCCCGCCAGTCGTCCAAATATACCCTTCTCCGACCGCCTCGGCTCAAGAGCCGTCTTCTACAAACGCTCTCAACCGTTCCAGTCGCTGGTCCCATTGTGCCGAAATCCAGTCGAGATAGTCCCGCACGGCTGCCAGTTGCCGTGTCCGTAGCCGCCACTGTCGGTCCCGCCCGATCCGGTCGCTGTCCACGAGGCCAACATCTTCGAGCACATGCAGATGTTTGGTGACGCCCTGACGTGAAAGACCATCCGCACATCGCTTCAATGCCACGGTCGGAAGCGGCCCGTCCTGCGATAGACGCGCAACGATCGCCAATCGAACCGGATCACCCAGCGCAGAGAAGATCGGCGCCGCTTTCGACCGTTGGTCGGCGCTGTCGCCATGGTCCGGATCCAGCATGGCAGCCCCTCAGCGCTGCTCTTCAAGAGCGAGATATTTTTCGATCAGCTTGCTCTGATGCGCCCAGCCGGCGTCATTGCTTTCCATGGCTTTTGCACGCCGATCGATGGGGATCCGTTCGAAACCCGATTCGGTAATGGTAAGCAGGGTGCCGCCTTCGGCTTCTGCAAGCTGAAACGTCACCAGGGTCATAGGTTCGCTGGAATAATCGCGGGTGGGGTCAACCGCGTAGGGGTGCCAGCGGAACGAGAACAACTCCATTGGCTCGATCCGCTCTACGACCACACGCCAGGGAAATCCGAGATACGGTTCCTGTAATCGGGCAACGTCCGGATCGACTTCTGTCGGAACGATCCGCCCACGCGCCTCCTGTCCAGCAACGAACGGGCCATCGATTTCGACGCCAAACCACCGGCCAAAGCGCGCCGAGTCACTTATGGCACGCCATACGCGTTCCCGCGTGGCCTTCAGGACGATCCGTTTTTCAATTCGATCGGTATCCATAAGCAACCTCCCAGTTGCTTATGGATACCGCACTCAACGCTGGGACGCAACCATTCCGTTGCGCCTAGACGCTTCTCCACCGTTTCGGCAGAACATGCGCCAAGAGGTGCGACTCGGGTGGGAATGGCGACCCGCCAATTCGATGGGCTACGATGGGTCGCGATTCCGATCCTTCGCTCTATTTGCCGAATCGCGATGCCACCCGCGCGTCGAGACGCACATTCACCTGGGTGTTGAGGAAAACAGCGGATGTCCAATGGGACCGGCGGCAAGATAATCTACAGAAGGACGCCGGAGTCGGCGGCCATGCTGGCAAACGTCAAACGGGCGATGGCGATCACCGCTACACTTAACCGTTTGACCTTCAACGATGCAGACGAAATTCGGGCCTTGTTCAGTGAACTTATCGGAAAAAAAGTAGACGAAAGCTTTTTGCTGATCCCACCCTTCTACACCGCTGGCGGCGACGAAATCCGGGTGGGGCGTAATGTGTTCATTAACCAGAACTGCACATTCTACGACCTTGGCGGCCTAGACATTGCGGACGATGTGATGATCGGGCCGAATGTAAGCATCATCACGGCAGGCCATCCCCTTGAACCCTCGCAGCGCCGCGTCGCCACAATCGGAAAGCCCATCGTGATCGAGAGAAACGCCTGGATCGCTACCAGTGCAACGATTATCGGCGGGGTGACAATAGGCGAAAACTCGGTTGTGGCTGCGGGTTCGGTCGTCACCAAGGACGTTCCTCCGAATACCCTTGTTGGCGGAAATCCGGCGCGAGCCATTCGCTCGATTGGCGACTGAAGGAACACCCGCCAAGGGTCGCAGACGGCCGGCGCCTGCAGGATCGAGACGGGGGCGGTCTCCTGCGGTGCACCGTTTGGTACGGCACAAGCAGCGCATTCTGCCCGCGGCTCGGTGTCCGCGATCCGATCCTGCGTGACCTCGCACGTGTGTTGCTGGCGATGATGGCAGTCACTCACGCGGTCCGCGCCGGTCACGATGCCTGTTGCGGTGTGTCGCGGCCAACCATGCGGCGACGGCCATCGCTGACAAGACCAGGGCCAAACATACCCCTACTGCCACGATGTCGATCATTCGCACGTCTCCGGTCCCAGCCTGCTACGGCAACCGACCATCTCTTCGGCCGCTCAGCCGCGTTGGTGTGGTGGCACAATCGCGGTAACCGTGCAAACTGCCGCCGAACATGGCATGAGCGCTCTTCGAGCTTCAGCTCGCCCGGAAGCGTTGCTGCCGGGCCCTAGCGGTTACAAGTCCACCAGCGATCCATCCGGTGGCGCCGCGTTCTGGCCCTTGGTGCCCTTTTTCGTCCTGGCCTTTGTCCCTGTTTTCGACACAGCCTTGCGTGGGCCGCCAGCCTTCTTCTTCGGTGCCGTCCGACCCGGGACGGAGGGCCCGCGAAGCTTGTGCCAGGCCGCCAGAGACGGCGGAAGCAGCAGCACGATCGCAATGAAAGCCGCCACGAGCCGCGCGCCCAGGCCAAGTTGGCCAAGAAGGCTCAGCCAGAACAATTGCAGGAGCGCGCCGGTATCCAGGATAAGCGCCGCCGCGAACACCATGGCCACGATCAGCACGATGACAGTCAGCCGCAGCCAATGGCTGTGGGTCGTCTTGGCCGGCGCGCGTGAACGCGCGGGCCGGCTGCCGGAGGAGCGCTTGCGGGGCCGTTTGGGCGGAGCGTCTGCCATGGACCGGATGTTATCGCCGTTCACGTTAAGCGGCCGTTCGGTCAGGCCCATACGGGGGGTAGCAGAACCGGTGCGAGCCGTTCAAGCCGTTCCTTCTCAACCTTAAGGGGCGGGTGTCTTGCCGTCCGCCATGTCCTGCGCCGCCCGTCCCGCGTCCCGGTGATTCGGATCGCCATAGCCGCCACCGCCCGCGGTCTGCACGATCACCCGGTCTCCGCGATTCAGGCGGGTGACGATCTTGGAGGGAATCACCTGCCGCGTACCATCCGTCCGAAGGATGACCCCGTCCGCCGAGGCGCCATCTCCGCCGCCTGCCAGCCCCCGAGCTCGGCTGAAATGGCGCTCGCCGCGATGGGTGAAAGCGACGCCGTCCACCAGCATTTCATATTCGCGGACCGTCCCCAGGCCGCCGCGATATTCGCCGACGCCGCCGGAACCCGCTGCCAGTGCCACGCAATTCACCCGGATCGGTGTTTCCATCTCCATCGCTTCGGCGGGCAGGTTCATGCAATTGGTTGCATCCGTTTCGATCACGTCCACGCCGTCGCCGAACCGGGACGCGCCGCTGCCACCCGCCACGAGGTCGCCGATTACGAACGCCTTGCCGTCCGGCGCTTTCCCGCCGAACGCCACCATCAGCATCTCGCAGGCAGATGCGGCGGGTGCTCTGTCCGGCAGCGCGGATGCCAAAGCCGAAATGATCGACCCCGCTATCCGCTTGATCGTAGATGTCCGCGCATTGACGGGCGCGGGTTCGGTGGGATTGACGAGACTGCCTGGAGGCAGATGCAACGATATTGGTCGAAAGCATCCGCCGTTGGTCGGGATCGACGGGTCCGTCAGCGCGCGGATCGCGAAGCATGCCGCCGCCAGCGATCCCGATGGCACACAGTTCAATGGACCCCGAACCTGCGGACTGGTACCAGTGAAATCCACATGCATCGCGTTGTCGCGGATGGTCACGGCGACCTCGACGCGGATGGTCCTGTCGATGTCGATCCCGTCATTATCGAGGGAGTCGACGAAGCGATAGGTGTCTTCGGGAAGGGCGGACAGAGCCTGCCGCGTCATCGTCTCCGACCGGTCGAGCAGTTCGGCGAAGATCTCGGTCAACGTGCCGCTGCCATAGCGATTGGCGATTTCCAGCAGGCGCCGTCCGCCGATGCCGCAGGCGGCGACCTGGGCATGGATGTCGCCCATCACCGTATCGGGGATGCGGACGTTCTGTCGGATCATCGCGACCAGCGTTTCGTTGATGACGCCGCGGTCGCGGAACTTCAGCAGCGGGATGCGCAGGCCTTCCTGGAAGACCTCGGTGGCGTTGGTGGGAACCGATCCGGGTGTCAGTCCGCCCATGTCCTGATGATGTGTCATCGCCGCGGCGAAGGCCAGCACGCGGCCGCCGGCGATCACCGGTTGGACGATGGCAATGTCGGGCAGGTGCGTCCCGCCGCAATAAGGGTCGTTCATGACGAAAATATCGCCAGGATCCATCGTCTCGGGCGGATAGGTCTCGATCACGCGCCGCAGCACGGGGATCAGCGTGGCCAGGTGGATCGGGATGGCGCAGGCCTGTGCCAAGGTGGTCCCATCGGCGGTGAACAGCCCGGCGGAGGCGTCCAAACCCTCCTTCACGATCGGCGAAAACGAGCTGCGCAGCAGCGTGGACTGCATCTCGTTGGCGATGCCTTCCAGCTTGTGGCGGACGACCTCCATAGTGATCGGGTCAAACCCGCCTGCCACGGCGGGAACGGCCGTCGCCGACGGGCGCAGCAACAGCGTGCCGTTTTCCCCTGGTTCCGCGGTCCAGCCGGGCTCTACCAGCGTTGTCGTGTCCGCCTGCTCGATGATCGCGGGTCCCGGCACCGGCCCGCGCAGGTCGTCGCGGCGCCAGAACGAGGCGGCGACGGGCTGGTCGGATTGCCGGACGCGGATCATGCGCTGCACCGGTTCGCCCCCGGACCCGACGGTCAGGCCCGAGCTTGCAGTCGCCGCACGGCCGGACATCATGCGGTGCACGGTGCGCAGGTTCACGATTCGGGCCGGATTGGCGGTGTGATGGCCATACACCCGATCATGCACCGCCTGGAACGCGCGATAGGCCGCGGTCAGCGCGTCGGGTTCGGTGGCGTCCAGATTCACTTGCAGATGATACGACTGGCCGATGTAGCAGATATCGGCGTAGTGGCTGACCTCGGCGGTGGAGACGCCCTCCTGCCGCATCAGCGTTGAACACTGCTCGTCCAGCGCGGCCAGGCCGTCACGGACCTCTTGGATGTCCAGCCCATCCAGGGCGCGCGGGAAGGCGGCGGAAACCTCGTGCTCCACGGGCGCGCCCAGCAGTCCGGCCGCGGCCAGCACGCCTGGGTGCGGCGGGACGATGACGGCCTGGATGCCCAGTTCCTCGGCCAGCGCCGTGCCGTGCATCGGGCCGGCGCCGCCCAACGGGATCAGTGCGTAGCCGCGCGGATCGATGCCGCGGCCGATCGAGACCAGCCGGATCGCTTCGGCCATCTGCGCGTTCAGCACGCGATGAATTCCCAGCGCCGCGGCCTCGACCGTCAGGCCCAGCGGTTCGGCGACGTGGCGCCGGATCGCGATATGCGCGGCGTCAGGGTCCAGCCGCATCGTGCCGCCAGCGAACCGGTCGGGAGCAATATAGCCCAATACGACCGAGGCATCCGTCACCGTCGGCAGCGTCCCGCCTCGGCCATAGCAGGCTGGCCCCGGCTCGGACCCCGCCGATTGGGGTCCGACCCGCAGCGTCCCGGCGGCATCCAGCCAGGCGATGCTGCCGCCGCCGGAGCCGATGGCGGTGACGTCCACCATGGGGACGCGGACGGTGAAGCTATCGATCTCGCCTTCCGGCCGGATCAGCGGCTGGCCGTCGCTGATCAGCGCGATGTCGCAGGACGTGCCGCCGATGTCGACGGTGATCTGGTCGCGGAAGCCGGCGGCCAGCCCGGCTTCCAACCCGCCGATCACGCCGGCGGCGGGGCCGGACAGGAATAGCCGCACCGGCCGCTGTCGCGCGACCGGCGAGGACGCGAGGCCGCCGCGCGACTGCATCACCTGCAGCGGCGCGCGCACGCCGATGCGGCTCAGCCCAGCTTCAAGGTTGGCGAGGTAATCGGAAACGACAGGCTTGATATAGGCGTCGAAGGCGGTGATGCACGTGCGCTCGTATTCGCGGAACGCCGGGTCCACGTCGGATGACAGCGAGACCGGCACGGCCGGGAGCATTTCCGCCGCGATCTGCCGGATGCGCCGCTCATGCGTGGGATCGAGGAACGCGAACAGCAGGCACACGGCGATCGCCTCGACGTGCTGGTCGCGCAGGGCGGCCAGCGCCGATCGGACGCTGGCCTCATCCAGCGGGGTGATCACTTCGCCGGCGGCGCTGATCCGCTCGTGCACCTCCTTGCGGAACCGCCCGGGTGCAAGGAAGACCGGTGTTTCCGGCTTCAGCACCAGGTCGTACATCTGGTGGCGCATCTGACGGCCGATTTCCAGCACGTCCTTGAAGCCCTGCGTGGTGATCAGACCGATGCGCGCGCCCTTGCGTTCCAGCACCGCGTTCGTGGCGGCGGTGGTGCCGTGCGTGAAGCGGGCGATGCGTGCCAGGTCGACACCCCAGTCGTCGCGGGCGGTCTCCAGCGCAGCCAGCACCGCCAGGCTCGGATTGCCCCGCGTCGTGGGGATTTTCGCCAGCCGCACCGCACCGTCCGAGGACCGGCAGACGACATCGGTGAACGTACCCCCGATGTCGATGCCGAATTCATAGGATGGTGAGTCACCCGTGTGGCCGTCCATCATTCGCCTCGCTTATGCCGCCAGCAGATCCAGCAGATTGTCGTCGCTCAATGGTCGCTTGCCGTCTTCGATCTCATGGATCATCGCGGCAAGCTTGCGGCATTTCGGGCAGTCGATTCCGTGCTCTGCGCCGATCGTCACGATCGGTACGATCTGCATCTCGACCTCCGTGCGGCGCTTGCGGATCGCGAGGTCGCGCCAGATGCCGGAATGTGTTTTCGCGTTGGGCCGGTTGAAGGCCACCATCGCGTCCACGGACCGTCTCGCGTCGACCTCGGTCGCGCCAGGCGCGAAAGCAGTCGGATCGAAGCCATTGAATGCGCGCTGCCCCGCACCGATCGCGGCCGCTACCGCATGGACCTCGCCGCAGATGGCGCGCCATAGCGGCAGAAGTTCCGGCCGCGCGAGGCAGTCGGCAATGCCAAGCTGGCCGAGCGCCTGGGCGTAGAGGAGGGTGAGGTAGCCGAGCTTGCCCCAGAGGAAGGATTGGACGTTGTCGGTGATGATGGCGTCGGGTTCGAATCCCTCGGCGATCGTCTTGTGCAACGCTTGCAGACGGGGGTGGTGCGGCCGTCCAGCTCGCCCAGCACAAACGCGCCGCGATTGCCGTAGAGGATCTCGCCAGGGCCCATCCAGTCGGCGCCGTAGTTGATGAACGCACCGATCACGCGGTTGGGTCCGACGACCGAGGCAATGGTCGCTTCGCACAGTCCGTTCTGCAGCGACACCACGTAGCCGCCGGGCGTCAGGTGCGGCAGCAGCGCGCGTGCTGCTTGTTCGGTGAATTGCGCCTTGACTGCGAGATAGACGTGATCCCAGACCCCGGTCAGTGTATCCGGGGTGAAGGCCGGGGCAGTGATGGTGAACGCATCGACGGGGCCGGTGATCTTCAGACCCGGACCGGTTATGGCCGCGACATGGTCGGGGACGATATCGACGAAGGTCACATCGTTGCCGGCGCGCTTCAGGAACGCCCCGGCGGTGCCCCCGATCGCACCCGCGCCCCAGATCAGAATTCGGTCGGACATCAAGCTGCCTCCAGGCATGCGGTCAGGGCTTCGGTCGCCTCATCCAGCGCATGGCCCAGCCGGTTGCACGCACGTCGCGCCCCGCCCATCAGGAACAGCGCCTGATCCGAACCGGCCGAGGCGGCGGCCAGTTGTCGTACGGCGTCCAGCACCGGATAGGGCGATTGCGGCAAGGCGGGGTCGTGCTCGAACCGATCGCCGTGCGTATAGTCCATCGGCACCATCGCGCGCCCGACCGCCATCAACGTCCGGTTGACGTGATCCGCTTCCGTTTCCGGCAACGCCATCAACGCCTGCGCCTTTTCTCGCAGCAGATCAGTCCGCGCGATCAGCCCCGAGAGGTCGAGTTTATCATCGAGCGCCTGCTGCAGCTTCGTCAGTTCCCGGTGCAACGAAGCGGCTGCTGCCGCGTAATCCAGTGGCAGCACGCGATCCGACAGCAACCGTCCGATCGTGTGGACGTAGATTTGCGTGTCGCGCACCAGCAAGTCAGGATCCATCTTGTCGAGCGTATCGTCGGGCGTGTGCCACCACCAGCCGAAGCCTGCGCCTTTGCGGACGCCGCCGCCGAAGACCGATCGGGTGAAACTATCCGCCGAACCGGCCGGCTGCTCACCCATGCCCATGAACATCGATGGTATGCCGACCCCCCAGAACGACTGGTCGCCCGCCCGGCTCATGCGATGGCCGTCATGGTCCTGGCCGCCACGGACGCTGATCGCCTCCTGCGCCAGCCCGCACAGTTCCGCCGAGCAGGGGGAATCCGACAACACCGTATTGCCCTTGGCGCCCGTGGAATCGACGTTGACATGCGCCACGCATCGCCGTGCCAGCTCGTGCCAATGCGTATCCGCGTACCACGTGGACCCCGCATACCGACCATGCGAATGGCCCGACCAGAAACACAGCCGCAGTCCGCGACGCCACGCCGTCCGCTCCGGCGCGAAGAGCCGTGCGATCTCGAGCATGGTGGCGTTGGCCCCGCCATTGTCCATGACGCCTTGATACCAGGTGTCATGGTGGCCGGAGAACATCACGAACGGCTCCGCCGGGTCGGCGCCGGGTAGTTCTGCCACCAGAATGGGAATCTTGCGCCATCCTGTATCGACTTCGGCGTGCAGCGTGACCTCGACCGGCGCATTCCCCTGCACACGCTGCTTCAGCGCATCGCCATCCGGTCTGCGCAGCGTCAGAACCACGGTGGTCGGCAGACCATCTCGCGTTGCCTGGGTCGGGCTGCCCCAGACCGGGGAGACACACATCTCATGCAAGTGCTCATGCGGGCTGATATGGATTTGCCCGATGGCCCCGGCCTGCGACGCATTGCGACTGGCGCTCGGGTTCGCCATGCCGTCCAGCAGCACAATCTTGCCGCGGGCATCGATCGCGGCGAAATCCTCGGCACGACCGTTCCCGCCATAGACCACGACGCCATGCAGCCCACCCGGCGGCGAGGGTTGGGAAAAGGAGTGGGTGATGCAGTCCGGCGCTTCCGCCTCACAGTCGATCCTCGCCTTGCCCGGCAGGCTGATATACGCGTCGTGCAGAACCAGGTCGGTATCGTACCCATAACCATCCAGCACGGCCTGCAGGTAGCGAAAGCTTTCCAGCTCCTGCGGGGTGCCGGATAGTTTCACCCGCTTCGAGAATTCCTCCAGATGGCGCATCATTGTACCGGCGTCGACCGCGGTGCACAGGCGACTGATCCATTCTTCCGCCATTGGCAGCCTCCCTTTCGTCCGGTCGTTCAGGACGACATGATCTCCTGCCATTTCAGGGTCCATTCCCGCTGCTTCTGGGCGATCAGACCGTCATCGGGGAACACCATGGACGCCATCTTGGCTTCGGTCGTGATCTGGGCATCGACGAACCCGTCCGGCCAACCGGTGACGTCCGGCCGCCCGGGGCTCGCCTGATAGGCGACGCAGAACGCCTTCTGGATCTCCGGATCCAACCGGAAGTTGATGAACTCATAAGCCAGTCGCTTGTTTGCCGCGCCGATCGGAACGGCGCAGCAATTAGCGAGCGCGATCGTGCCTTCTTTGGGGATTGTCACTCCGAACGGCAGGCCTCGCTTCGCGTACAGCAAGGCCCGGCCGCTCCAGAACGGCATCAGCCAGACCTGCTCGTTTTCCATATACGGCACTGCCTGTGCCGAGGACGCGGCAACGAAGCCGATATCGGGCTTTTGCTTCGCCAACATGTCCCAGGCGGGGGCGAGGTTGGTCTCGCTGCCGCCTTTGCTGCGAGCGCCCATGATCAGCGCATAGATCAGCAGCGTGAAATTGCCTGGTCCATGGCTGACGAGGTGCCCCTTGATTGCGTCGCCATAGGTATCGTGCGCTTGCCAGTAATCCAGCCAGGATTCGGGCTTTTTGATCTTTTTCGTGTCCCAGATCAGCGCGAGGTACTGATAGGTCTGCACCGCGCCGTAAGCGGGCATGATCGTCTTGCTCTTGTTGAACGCGTATTTCAGGTTCGGGACCTGTGTCTCGGTAATCGGCTCGAAATACTTTTCCTTCGCGCCCAGGATGATGATCGGGACCGTTGTCTCGCCGATCACGTCGATCCCCGGCGAACCCCGCGTTGCGCGTACCCGGGGATAGGGGTCCACGCCGCCGGAATCATCATAAGTCACCTGGCAGGAGAACCTCTTCTCGAACGGCTTGATGACCGTATCCATAAAGATGTCGCGATATTCGCCGCCATATCCCGTGACCACAAGTGTATCGGCGGCACTCGCCCTGGACGAAATGATCGATGCCGCGGCGGCAGTCGTCAAAACCGAGCGGCGCGTCATCGACATGGCGGGATTCTCCTGCTTGCGGTAGCCCGTTGCATGGTTAACAGTGTTTGCACATGCAGCAAGGAAAGCAACCCCTTCCAAGGCGAATGATCGGCGCGGGCGATCCGGCCGGCGAACTGATCGGCCCAAGGCTGATGGTCGCGTTGCCGGCGGCGTTCCTGTTGCTGTTTTTCGTCATTCCGAATGCGTTCCTGCTGACCACCAGCTTCCTGAAATCGGAAGACCAGGTGCTGACGAACCAGGTCACGCTGCAGAACTTCACCTACCTGCTGACCAAGCCGATCTATCTGACGTCGATCCTTCGCAGCTTTTGGATCAGCGCCTTGACCGGCATGCTGGTGGTGCTGCTGGCCTATCCGCTTGCCTATTATCTTGCGCGCACCGCCAACCGCTGGCGTGGCCTGCTGATCGGCATAGCCCTGGCGCCGCTGCTCGCCAGCGTTGTCGTCCGGACCTATGGCTGGTGGGTCATTCTCAACCGGGATGGCCCCATCAGCGACCTGGCGCGGGCGTTTGCCCTGTCGCGCGGCCCGCTGGTCCTGTTGCCGTCCTCGCTGGCGATCGTCGTGGGTCTGACGCATGCGCTGTTGCCATACGGCGTGCTGACGATCCTGAGCGCGATCAACGGCATCAACCCGTCGTTGGAGCGCGCGGCCATGAGCCTGGGCGCCAACCGCTGCCGCACCTTCCTGACCGTCACGCTGCCGCTGTCGATCCATGGCATTGCCGGCGCCTTCCTGCTGGCGTTCTCCCTGTCCGTCAGCGCCTATGCCACGCCGGCGATCCTGGGCGGTCCGGCGACCGCGACCATGGCGACGCGGATATACGATTTCCTGACGTCCCTCGACGACTGGTCGCTGGGGGCGGCGATGGCGGCGATTCTGATCGTGACGACGATGCTGATCCTGTTCGTCGGATCCGCCGTCGGGGCGCGGCGGGCCAGCCTGTGAAACCGTGGCATGCCCTTTGTGCCGTCGCGGCCGCGGTCTATCTGTTCATCTTCGCACCGATCGTGGTGACCGCGAGCGTGTCCTTCAACGCCGGGAACCTGTCCCGCTTCCCGCCGGTCGGCTTCTCGTTGCGCTGGTGGAGAGAGGCGTTAGACCCGCGGTGGTTGCAGCCGCTGACATTCAGCCTGGAACTCGCTGCTATCTCCGCCATCATCGCCACCCTGCTTGGTCTGCTGCTCGCATTCGGCCTCGTGCGTCACCGGTTCCCCGGTCGGGATCTGGTCGCGACGCTCAGCCTCGGCCCGCTGGCGCTGCCGGCCCTGGTCACGGGCATCGCGCTTCTGCAGATCCTCAACATGGCTGGCATCGATGCGCTGTACGGCTTTCCGGCGCTGGTGATCGGCCATGTCGTGATCTGCCTGCCGTTCACCGTCAGGACCGCCGCGATCAGCCTGCAGGCAATGCCGGCGCGGGTGGAACAGGCGGCCTATAGCCTGGGTGCGACGCCGATCGAGGTGTTGCTGCGGGTCACGCTGCCGCTGATCAAGAGTGGCGTGTTCGCCGGTACGGTGTTTGCCTTCATCCAATCGTTCACCGACTACTCGGTGTCGCTGTTTCTGACGAAACCAGGTGCTTCCACGATCAGCGTCACCATCCTGGGCTTCCTCGATTACGGTTTCACGCCGACCCTGGCGTCGGTCGCGGTGATCACCCTGATCGTGCCGCTGGCCCTGATCGCCATCGTGCAGCACTATTTCCGCGTCGGCGACTTCATATACGGATCGGGACGCCATGGCTGACAATGCGGTTGAACTGATCGGCCTCTCCAAGCTGTTCGCCGATATCCCCGCGGTCGACCGCATCGACCTGACCGTCGCGACGGGTGAGTTCCTGACGCTGCTGGGGCCGTCCGGCTGCGGCAAGACGACGACACTGAATATGATCGCCGGGTTCCTGACCCCGGATGCCGGCACGATCCGCCTGGCCGGTCGCTCCGTCGACCGGCTGCCGTCGTTCCGCCGCGACATCGGCATCGTCTTCCAGGACTACGCGCTGTTCCCGCACATGTCCGTCGCGGACAATGTCGCCTTCGGCCTGAAGATGCGGCGCGTCGCCAAGCCGGAGATCACGCGGCGCGTCGCCGAAGCGCTGGACCTTGTGCACCTGTCCGGCTTCGGCGAACGCCGGCCCATGGCGCTCAGCGGCGGGCAGCGACAGCGGGTCGCCCTGGCGCGCGCGCTGGTGATCCAGCCGACGGTGCTATTGCTGGATGAGCCGCTCAGCAACCTGGACCTGAAGCTGCGTGAGGAGATGCGTTTGGAGATCACCACGCTGCAGCGCCGCTTGGGCATCACCATGATCATGGTGACACACGACCAGGGTGAGGCGCTGGCGGTGTCCGACCGTATCGCGATCATGAACAAGGGGCGGATCGAGCAGCTTGGGGATGCCCATTCGGTCTATGAGAACCCCGGCAGCCGCTTCGTCGCGGATTTCATCGGCCAGACCAACTTCGTCCCAGGAACGGTGCGCGAAGGCACCCAGGCGGGTGGCGAATGCACCGTGACGACCGAGGCGGGCAACCTGACGCTTCTGGCTCCCCAGGCCCTGCAGGCCGGTGCCAAGGTGGAGATCGCCGTCAGGCCCGAACGCCTGCGCTTCGCGACCGCCGCCGATGCCGCGATGCAGCTGTCGGGGACTGTCCTGCGGCATGTCTATCTGGGCGATCACACCGAGACGCATGTCCGGACCACCGCCGGTTCGGTGGTCGTCGTGCGTACCGGCAACCATGGCGAGGCGCCGTTGCCGGCCGAGAACGATACCGTGGCGCTGGCCGCGGCAGCGGCCGATTGCCGGGTCTTCACGGCGCCAGCTTGAAGCCGCCTACGCCGATTCCAGGTATTCCGCGAAATAATCGTCGACCGAGACCAGTTTCGGCGTCAGTCCCAGCGCGAAGCCCATCTCACAGAACAGCTCCATCGTGCGGCGGTTGGTCGCGTCGAGCCCGTCTGCGTGATAGTCCGGCGCGCTGATCTCGTTCTCCAGGTCGTGCCATGGGGTCACGTAGGGGAAGCTGCGCTGCTGCCGTTCGAAGAATTCGTTGTTCCGGATGAAGGCATCCGTGAGCCGGCGGGCCAGGGACTTGTCGCGCTCCCACACGTCGCGGCGCATGACGATCAGATGCTGTGGCGGATAAACCCCGGTTTCGGCGAAATACCGCGCCTCGGTCCCCCGGATATCGGCGACCAGCCGCATGATCGGCCCGTCCGCCGGATGATACTTGATCGGCCGGGGAGGGCTGTACAACGCGTCGATCTCCCCCGCGATCAGCATCTCCGACAGCGCCCGTCCGGCGGGCGCCGATTTCACATGCGGGGGAAAATCGCCACCGGACTGGGAGATCTGGGGCACGTCGACGTCGCCAATCAGCCACTGGATCTGATCGGCCTCCACACCGCACCAGCGCAGGAAATGCCGGTACCAGATCGATCCGCTGGCGGTCCAGCTATACATGCCGACGCGCTTGCCGATCAGGTCCTTCACCGTCCGAACCGAGCTGCCTTTGGCCACGTACAGGTCGCGCGCGGTGAAGTTGCGCAGTGGAAACGCCGGCAGGGCGATGAAGCGGCGGTCGCCCCGGCCGATCCGTGCCAGATGCTGCCCCATCGACCCTTCGCCCGCGTCGACGGTCGGATCGGTCAGCGCCCGGCTCAGCAGCGACGCACGGTCGGGCCACGATCCTTCCCGGCCTGTCACCACATTTAGCTTGACGCCCTCGGGCGCCACCGCGCCCGTCACCAGCGGCATGATCCGCGCGTAGTCGGCCAGGGTCACGGTAAGGGTCGTATCGGCCATGTGCAGCTCCTGAAACGGTGTTGCGCCAAAAGAGTGTTCCATGCGTGCACCAAGCCCAGCACAAACCGGGCTATCGGCAAAGGTCCCTATGGCATCGCGGACGCGGCTGGTTCACACTCAGCGAGCTGCAAGCGGATGCCCAACAGGTGAAATCATGAGCATCGCGACGAAAACCGAGGCAGCCGAGTGGGTGAAATCGGCCTGTCCGCACGATTGCCCTAGTGCCTGCGCGCTGGAGGTCGAGAGGCTGTCGCAGAATCGCATTGGCACGATCCGCGGAGCGGCGGACAACACCTATACCGCCGGGGTCATTTGCGCGAAGGTCGCGCGGTATCGCGAGCGTGTTCACCATCCCGACCGCCTGCGCACGCCGCAGCGTCGGGTGGGGGAGAAGGGCACGGGAGCATTCCAACCCCTGTCCTGGGACGATGCCCTGGACGAGATCGCCGAGGCCTTCACGCGGGCGACCCAGCGCCATGGCAGCGAGGCGGTGTGGCCGTACCACTCCGGCGGCACAATGGGGCTGTTGCAACGTTACGGCATCGACCGGCTGCGCAACGCCATGCGCTATTCCCGCCAGCAGACCACGATCTGCGTCACGCCGGCCCAGTCCGGCTGGATGGCAGGGATCGGCAAGATGAACGGCACCGATCCCAGGGAAATGGCGGATTCCGACCTGATCGTGGTGTGGGGCGGCAATCCCGTGTCCACGCAGGTCAACGCCATGGTCCATATCACCCGCGCGCGGAAGCGCGGCGCGAAGCTGGTGGTCATCGACGTGTACGAAACGCCGACCGCCAAGACCGCCGACCTGGCGCTGATCCTGCGGCCAGGCACCGACGCCGCGCTCGCCTGCGCGGTGATGCACGTGCTGCTGAAGGAGGACCTGGCCGATCGCGACTACCTGGCGCGCTACACCGATTTCGGCCCGGACGTCGAAGCCCATCTGGCTGGGCGGGGGCCGGAATGGGCGGCGGGGATCACGGGGTTGTCGGTGGAGGAGATCACGGGCTTCGCCCGCCTTTACGGCGCCACCAAGCGCAGTTTCCTGCGTCCGGGCTTCGGCTTCACCCGGTCGCGCAACGGCAGCGCCGCCATGCACGCCGTATCCTGCCTGCCCGCCATCACCGGCGCCTGGCGGGAACCTGGGGGCGGCGCCTTTTTTCTCAATATAGACTGGGGCCTGGACACGACCCTGGCACACGGGTTGGACATGCTCGACCCGACGATCCGCGTCCTGGACCAGTCGCGGATCGGTCCGGTGCTGTGCGGCGAAGCGGCCGACCTGAAGGGCGGCCCACCAGTCACGGCGATGTTCATGCAGAACGCCAACTCCGCCAATGTGGCCGGCGACAGCAGGACGGTGCGGCGGGGCCTGTCGCGGGAGGACCTGTTCCTGTGCGTGCATGAGCAGTTCCCGACCGCCACCACGCGATACGCCGACATCCTGCTGCCGGCGGCGCAGTTCCTGGAATATGACGACCTCTATTATGGTCTGGGTCACACCCACCTCAACGTCGGCCTCGCGGTGCTGGACCGGTATGAGGACGCGCGCACCAACCATGAGGTGATCGGCGGCATCGCGCGGCGGCTTGGGTGCAATCAACCCTGCTTCTCCATGTCCGCGCGGGAGATCCTTGACCTGACGCTGCACCAGTCCGGGCGCGGCACGCTCGAGGAGGCGGCAGAACGCGGCTGGATCGACTGTGCGCCGGCATTCGAGGACGCCCATTTTCTCAATGGCTTCGCCCATTCCGACGGATTGTTTCACTTCAAACCGCAGTGGAGTCATATCGGCCCCGAACACGCCATCATGCCACCGATGCCGGACCATGTGGCGTTGATCGAGGCGGCGACCGACGACCATCCGTTCCGCATGGTCGCACCGCCGGCGCGTTCATTTCTCAACACGAGCTTCACCGAGACGCCTAGCTCGCGTGCGCGGGAGGGCGAACCCCGAGCGCTGCTGCATCCCGAGGACGCGGCGATGTTGGGGTTGGATGAGGGCGACGGCGTGTGCGTCGGCAACCGCCGCGGCCAGATCACCCTCGCCGCTCGGCCCTTTCCTGGCGTGCAGCGGGGCGTGGTGATCGTGGAGGGGATCTGGCCCAACACCAGCTTCGCCGGCGCCCTGGGCGTCAACCAGTTGATCGGCGCCGACCGAGTGCCGCCGAACGGAGGCACGGCGTTCCACGACACCGCCGTCTGGCTGCGTCCTGCCGAACGGTGAACGGCCGGCTTGGCGCGAGCTTTGCATCTCTTTTCGCGGTCATGGGGTGATTTCTGCGACAAATAGGGAGCGGCGGCGATGAAGATCTGGCGCAAGGCTTGGGGTGTGGTGACGCTGCTATGTGCCGGGGTCTCCTGTCTGCCCATGCAAGCCAGGGCGCAATCCGCGCCGGGCGTGACGAAGGAGCAGATCACCATCGGTTCGTTCGGCTCCTTGACCGGCCCTACTTATCTGTACGGCAAGCTCACGATGAACGGCGTCGACGCAGTGTTCGCCAAGGTCAACGCAGCCGGCGGCATCTTCGGCCGGAAGCTGGTGCTGGTGCGGGAAGATGATCGGTGCGATCCGGCAACAGCGATCGCCGCGGTGAAGAAGCTGGTCTTCGTCGACAACGTCTTCGCCATCATCGGCGGCGGATGTTCCAACGCAGCCCTCGCCGCTCGGCCTGAAATCATCAAGGACGAGATCCCGACCAATATTTTTGCGTCAGTTGCCGATGAAATAACATCGCCTGTCAGCAAGTATATCTACACGACGATGACGACGGCCTCGATCGAAAGTCGGGCACAGGTGGACTACGCGATCGCGCAGGGGGCGAAGAAGATCGCCGTGGTGGCACAGCACGATGCATGGGGCCAGTCGCGGTATAAGCCGCTGATGGAAGCATTCAAGGCGCATAACGTGACGCCAGTGCTGGATCTGGAAATGACCGTCGACGACAATGACGCGACGGTGCAGGCGCTGAAGATCGCGCAGGCCAAGGCAGATGCCGTGGTCATGGTCCTTTATGCCAAGCCGGGCGCGGTCCTGGTGCGGTCGCTCAACAAGCTGGGCCAGAACCCTATGCTGATCGGAGAGACGGGCATCGCCGACCCGGTGGCGTTCACCAAGCAAGTCGATATTCCCGGCGCTACCGATAAGTTTGTGACGCCATCGGCGGTGCGCTACACGCCGTCCTCGCCCGAGGTGGCGGCGTGGACGGCGTCCATCAAGAAGATGTTCCCGAACGATGACCTGTCGGTCTTCAACTTGATGGGGATCGGTGCTGGACAAGTCCTGGTGGCGGCCTTGCAGAAGGCCGGCCCCGACCTGACGCGCGAAAAATTCCTCGACGCGATGGCCCATATCGACGTCACAACGGATACCTATGCCAGTCCGATCGTCTGCAACGATCCCGTCAGCCATCAGTGCAACCAGCATGTCGCATGGATGAGGGCGGCAGGCGACCACGCGGAGATGCTCGCGGCCAAGACGCAATAGCGCGCTGAAGGAGAGGCAGCGCCCATGATGATGTTCGGCTACCTCGTCATGACCGGGATCACCACCGGCGCGCTGTATGCGCTTGTCGCGCTGGGCATCACCGTCGTCTACAAGGCGACGAAAGCGGTTAACTTCGCGCATGGCGACCTGTTCATGCTGAGCGGGTTCGTCGCGTACACCTTCCATGTGATGTGGGGCGTCGAATACGTCGTCGCCTTGCTGCTGGCGGTCGCCGTGGCGTTCGTCATCGGCGCGGTATCGGAACGGATCGTGTTCCGGCCGGTGGTCAATCACGGCATGGTCAGCGTGCTGCTGGCGACGGTGGGGCTGTCCTTTGTCCTGAAAGGCATCGCCCGCGGGCTGTGGGGCGGCAAGGGCGATTTCATCCCGTTTCCACCGCTGGTCGACGGCGCCCCGGTCATGATCGCGGGCATTCCGGTGACGCCGCAGCAGCTCGCGGTGCTGGCCGGGGCGGTCGCGATCATGGTGGGATTCGGCTTGTTCGTCCGCTTCACCCGCTTCGGCCGCATCATGCAGGCCACCGCCGACAACACCAAGGCGGCCCGCCTGATCGGCATCCGGATCGAGCGTGTCTATATGTACACCTTCGCCGTCGGTACGGCGCTCGCCGGCGCGGCCGCCGTGCTGATGGCGCCGATCACGCTGCTGTATCCCGATATCGGCTTCGTCCTGTTCATCAAGGCCTTCGCCGCTGCCGTCCTCGGCGGCCTGACCAGCATTCCGGGCGCCGTGGTCGGCGGTTTCGCCATCGGACTGATCGAGGCGCTCGCCGGCGGCTATATCGACACCAATCTTCAGGACGTCTCGGCCTATATCGTGATCATGCTGGTGCTGGCTTTCCTGCCTAACGGCCTGTTGGGCGGTCCGGTGGCGCGACGTGTCTAGGATGGCGCCCCTCGCGGTCAGGCATTTGTTCGGCTGCAGGCCGTTCCTGGTTCTGGTGTTCGCGTTGTTCGCCGCCGTGCCGTTCGTGGCCAATCCATACGTGCTGTTCGTCGCGAACCTGATGCTGATCTACGTGATCCTGGCCACGGGGTTGAACATCCTGGTGGGATACGCGGGCCAGTTCGCGCTCGCCAATGCCGCAATGTTCGGCATCGGCGCCTATGGCACCGGCCTGCTTCAGGTCAAGCTGGGCCTTCCCTATATCGTCGCGGCCCCCGGTGGCGTGCTACTGGCGACGCTGGTCGGCACCATCATTACCCTGCCGGCGCTGCGGCTCAGCGGCGTCTACCTGGCGCTCAGCAGCTTGTCCTTCGCGATGTTCACCCAATGGGTGCTGCTGCACTGGAACAGCGTCACCTTCGGCGGCGGGGGCTTCCCGGTGCCGAATATCGACCTGCGCCCGTTGCTGCCCGTCGGTCCGGACCGCACGATCTACTACCTCTCTTGGATCGTCACGATTGCGCTGCTGGTCCTGGCCTGGTCCCTGTTGCGGTCCCGCGTCGGGCGCGCGTTCGTCGCGGTGCGCGATGGTGAGATCGCGGCTCAGGCTCTGGGCATCCACCTGCTGCGCTGGAAGGCGCTGGCCTTCGCGCTCAGTGGCTTTTACGCCGGGGTGGCCGGTGCGCTCTACGCCCCGCTGCTGGGCTACATCTCACCCGAGGGCTTCGACCTGTTCCAGATGATCGTGCAGAAATCCATGATCGTCGTCGGCGGGATGGGATCGCTCCTGGGTTCGGTCATCGGCGCGATCGTCATCACCGGGGTCCTGGAGATCCTGCGTGAGTTCAAATCGACGCAGGAAATCGTTTTTGGCGGCGTGCTGATCGCGTTCGTCATCTTCCGCCCGCGCGGCATCGCCGCCTGGCTCCAGAGTTTGCCCGGCTGGGCGGAACCGCTGAGTGCGTTCGATCGCGACCGGCATCCGGTGTCGGGGGAACCGCCCGCCTTGCCGATCCTGAAGGAAAGCCAGACATGACGATGTTGGCGGTCCGGGACCTGTCCGTCGCATTCGACGGGGTGCATGCCCTGTCCGACATCAGCTTCGACGTCAAAGAGGCTGAAATCGTCGGCATCATCGGCCCCAACGGCGCGGGCAAGACGACGCTGCTGAACACGATATCGCGGCTCAATCGTATCGACACCGGTACTATCCATTTCAACGGCACCCCCATCACCGCGAAACGTGCGGATCAAGTCGCCGAACTCGGCTTGGGCCGCACCTTCCAGACCTCCCGCCTGTTCCCTGGCATGACGGTGCTGGAAAACGTCATGACCGGCCTGCATCGGAAGACGGCCGCCGGGCTGTTCGCCTGCGCCTTCCGCACGCGCGCGATGCGCGAGGAGGAAGAGTGGGCTGCCACCAAGGCTTGGGCCGCGCTCTGTTATGTCGGAATGGAACGCTTCGCCGATCGTCCCAGTTCGGCATTGTCCTTCGGTCAGCAGCGCATCATCGAGATTGCCAGAGCATTGATCGCCGAACCGAGCCTGCTGTTGCTGGATGAGCCGGGTGTTGGCCTCAGCGTGAACCGCGTCGCGGAACTCGACCGCTTGCTGCGGCGCATCCGCGACGAACGCGGCGTCAGCTTCCTGATGATCGAGCACGTGATCCGACTGGTGGTCGATGTCTGCGACCGGGTCATCGTGCTGAACTACGGCCAGAAGATCGCCGAGGGCCTGCCGTCGGCAGTCACCGCCGACCCGGCCGTGATCGCTGCCTATCTCGGGACCGGATTCGATGTCGCCCACGGCCATGCTGAACGTCGCGCATCTTAACGTCCGCTACGGCGTGACCGAGGTCCTGCGCGACGTCTCCTTCGCCGTGCCGGAAGGCAAGATCATCGCGCTGCTGGGTGGCAACGGTTCGGGCAAGACAACGATCCTGAACACGCTGACCGGTTTGATCCGGCCACGGGCGGGTTCGATCACGGTGGCGGGGGTCGAAACCGCCGGCTGGCCCGCGGACCGGCTTGTGCGCCACGGGGTCGCGCAGGTGCCGCAGGGCCGCGAAGTATTCGCCGCCATGACGGTCGAGGAGAACCTGGATCTCGGCGCGGTGACCCGCCATGACCGGGCCGCGATCGCCGCCGATCGGGATGAGATCTATGCACTGTTCCCGGCCCTGACGCCGAACCGGCGGCGACGCGCCGGCAGCCTGAGCGGCGGTGAGCAGCAGCAGGTCGCGATCGGCCGGGCGCTGATGTCCCGGCCGAAATTGCTGTTGATGGATGAGCCATCGGCGGGGTTGTCGCCGCTGGTGGTGGGATTGATGGTCGATACGATCCGCGCCCTGCACGCGCGGGGCATGACGATTTTGCTGGTGGAACAGAATGTCGGTGTGGCCGCTGCGGTCGCCGAGACCGCGCATGTGCTGCAGAACGGCGCCATCGTCCACACCGGTTCGGCACCGGCGTTGATCAACAGCCACGAGGTTCTGGCGTCCTATCTCGGGCGCTAAGGCGCGCTGACCGGAGGCGGCGTCGCCGCAAGTCCGAATCGCGCAATCAAACAAGTACCTAAAGGAGGATGAGTGAGCAAAAGCGAAGTCATTATCCTTTAGAGCGAGAGGGGGTGGACCCGTCGGACCTGCTCCGCTTGGCCCCAAGCCCCGGTGACGTGTATCCTGCGTCCGCAACGGATCGGAGAGGCATCGTGCCGCTGGACCAGCAAGAACTTGGACAATGCGACGTGCTCGTCGTCGGGGGAGGCCCCGCCGGCTCGACCGTCGCTACGCGCCTGGTGGAACTCGGGTTCGAGGTCGTCCTGGTCGAGAAGGACCGGCACCCGCGCTTTCATATCGGCGAAAGCCTGCTGCCCCTGAATGTTCCCCTGTTCGAACGCCTGGGCGTCGCCGACGCGGTCAAGGCGATCGGCATGCCGAAATGGGGCGTGGATTTCACCTCCCCCGTCCATGATCGGACGGTGATGTTCGAATTCGCCGATGCCTGGGACAAGCGCCTGCCGTATTCGTTCCAGGTGAGACGGTCGGAATTCGACCACATCCTGCTGAAGAACGCCGCCGCGAAGGGTGTCACGGTGATCGAGGGCTGCCGCGTGACGGCGCTGGACCTCGACCAGGACGACGGCGTCGAGGCAGTTGCCAAGGACGATGCGGGGCAGGAACGGCGTTGGCGTGCCCGCTTCCTCGTCGACGCATCCGGGCGGGACACGCTGGTCGCCAACCGCCTGGGACTGAAGGAGCGCAATCGCCGTCACGCAAGCGCCGCGATCTATGGTCATTTCACGGGCGCCCGCCGGCAAGAGGGTCAGGCCGGAGGCAATATCAGCATTTTCTGGTTCGACCATGGCTGGATCTGGTTCATTCCGTTATCCGATGGCACGACCAGCGTCGGCGCCGTCTGCCCGCCGGAGTATGTCAAGTCGCGCACGACGGATGTCACAACGTTCTTCCAGCAGACATTGGCGCAATCCCCGCAATTGACCGAACGGATCGCCGGCGCGACGCTGGTGGGGCAGGCGACGGCGACAGGGAACTACTCATACGTCTCCAGTGCCATGCGCGGGCGCAACTACTTGCTGGTCGGCGATGCTTTTGCCTTCATCGATCCGGTGTTCTCCACCGGCGTCTACCTCGCCATGAGCAGCGCCTTCCACGCCGCCGACGCCATCGCCACCGCGCTCCGCCAGCCCCAAGAAGCGGAGCGCACCCTCGCTCGGTTCGAGGCGAATGTGCGCCGTGCGCTGAGCCGTTTTTCCTGGTTCATTTATCGCATGAACCGTCCGGCCCTGCGGGACCTGTTCATGAACCCGCGCAACCTGTTTCGTTTGCAGGAAGCGATGCTGTCGCTGCTGTCAGGCGACGTCTTCCGACCGTCCCCGGTGCATTGCCGGCTGACGCTGTTCAAGGGGTTATATTATGCCAAGGCCGCGCAGCGGAAATTGATCGCACGCGCGCCGCGAGCCGCCTGAGCAGGCCAGTCCGCCGGTGATGAGCTCAAGATGTAGGTAACTAACGGGCTTTCAGTGCCTGAGCACCACGACCGCGCGACCGTCGAGCAGTGGACGCGCGCCGGTTCGAACGGAAAAGCCGTACATCGCGCGCTGCATCTCCTGGTGCAGGCATGTCGCCTCGACCGCCAACATGTCCCGCACGTCGTCCAGCCGATCCCGGTGAAAAGCGACGGAGCGCAGTGCCGCCAGGTACCCCCGGTTCGGTCGCGCAACGGCGGATGCCGTCAGCGCCGCGTGGAGCGCCATGGCCTGGGCCGCGTATTCCACGCCGCACAGGATGCCCAACCGTCCGTTACGCCGCATCGGATTGCTAGCCGACAGGTGGCTGGTCGCCAGGCACAGGATGCGCTCCGCATCGAGGCTCGTAACGGAGTCGAGCAGGCACATTGCCCCGCCATGCGGCAGCAGCGCCGCGATCCGCTCCTGACTGATCATCATGGCTCGACGTCCACTTGCAAACCGCCGCGGCTCAGGCCCAGCCGGACGGATTGGGCTGATTTCCGGCCCAGTGCAATCAACAGCGGCAAGGCCCGAGCCGCGGGATTGCCGAGGCGGAGCGTGTCGAGTGCCGGGTCGGCGCAAGGCGTTTCGTCACCGGTGTCCGAGAGTCCGATCCGCAAGCGTGCCAACGTGCGCTGCGATGCTGTCCGACTAAGCACCAGCGCTACCCCGAAGCCTCCCACAATCGGCCGCAACGCGGCGAGCGGCGGGGGATAGGGCAGGTCGTAGGCGACCAGCAGCACATGGCTTTCGCCCGACGCCACCTGGACTGCAGCTTCCAGCAGCCCTGCCGCGAAACTCTGGTCGTGACAGCTCACGCTGCTGACGACCTCCCGCGACTGGGTCGCGAGGCCCCAGTAGCCGGATGGGGCGTTGTGGACCGAGTTGTGGAACCGGGTCGGCGAGACCTCTCGGGTCGCGGTGCACAGTGTCGCCAGTATGGCATCGATCGTTTCCCCATCGGCGCTGGAGGACGCGAACACCGCCGGCAGCGCTGCCGCATCCAAGCCCGACTGCTCGACCGCCGCCATCCCCACGCCCAGCGCCAGTCTGACGGACGGAACGGCGCGGCGCCGTTCCCCTGGCGAAAGCTGGGGTGGTGGCGCCAGCATCAGCGGCTCTGGCCGATAAGGCGTCGCGCCGGTCAGGACCGGCAGGCTCGCTGCCCAATCCGGCAGCCCCGGCCCGCACAGGGCCGCCGCTTCCAGCCCGACTACCAACGGGGCGCTCATGCGCTCCGCCCCAGGACCAGGCTGGCGTTGCTGCCGCCGAAGCCGAATGAGTTGGACAGCATCCGCTCCACCCGGCCCGGCCGCGCTAGGGTGATGTATCGGCAGCGCAGGGCGGGGTCGTGCGATGCGGTATGAGGACTGCCGGGCAGCAGTCCGTGCCGGATCGCCAGCGTGCCGATGATCGCCTCGACGATGCCGGAGGCTCCCAACGTGTGTCCGGTATGCCCTTTGGTGGAACTGCACGGGACGCCGTCGCCAAAAACGGATAGGACGGCGAGGTCTTCGGCCGCGTCGCCGATGCGGGTCGCGGTGCCGTGCAGGTTGATGTAGTCGATCGCGTCCGGCCGCAAGCCGGAGGCCGCCAGCGCCCGCGTCATCGACACCATGGCGCCGGCACCGTCTGGGCGGGGCGCGGACATGTGGTGGGCGTCGCTGCTCTCGCCCACACCCAGCATCGCCACGCTGTTGGCGCCGCCGTGTTCGGGCCGTTCCAGCAATGCGAACCCGGCGGCCTCGCCGATCGACAGGCCCTCCCGGTCGGCGTCGAACGGGCGGCACGGGCCGGGCGCCAGCAGTTGCAGCGCATTGAAGCCATACAGCGTTGTCAGGCACAGGCTGTCCGCCCCGCCGACGATCGCCGCGTCGCACAGCCCGGCCTCGATCATGCGGGCAGCGGTCGCGAAGACCTTCGTAGTCGACGCGCAGGCCGACGAAACCACCAGTGACGGTCCGGTGATCCCGAGTTGGGTCAGGACGAATTCGGCAACGGAGAAGGTGCTTTGCGTGCCGGCGTAGTCGACCGGGTAGGATAGCGACCCATCCGGCTCCCGATGCCGGTATGCCTGCTCGATCTGCAGGATGCCGGAGGTGCTGGTACCCAGGAACACGCCGATGCGGCGGGGGCCGTACCGCGTCTTCGCCGCTTCAACGGCCGTTTCGAACCCGTCCTGCGCCAGGGCCAGCCGGGCGAGCCGGTTGTTGCGGCAATCGAAGCGGCTGTCGAGACGCCAATTGTCCAGCCCATCGGCCTCCCCGACAAAGGTTGGCAGGTCCACCGTTTCAAAACGGCACGGTCGAAGCCCACTGATCCCATCCCGCAGCGCCGTCAGCGTCGCCCCCAGGCCCAAGCCCAGGCTGCTGGCGATGCAGGTGGCGGTGATGGCGAGCGGGCGCACCGACTCAGCCCCCGATCCCGGCGAACTGCGAATGGTCGGACGCGAGTGCAGCGGATTCGTGGCCGATCTGCTCATAGTAACGCCGATAGAACAGCGGAAAGTCAGCCTGCTCGCGCAGGTCAGGATGATGCTTCAGCCACCAGTCCAGGGGCTTCCGGTCGGCTTCGATCCGAGCGTATAGCTCTGCAAAGGTTTGGTCGTCGGCTTGCGGATCGGTGTAGCGTGGCTGGTTGACGATCTGGCGATACCAGGGCCGGTAGGAACCCAGGATCGGATCGTCGTAGAAGATCAGGCCCAGATGCGTGTCGTAGACCGCGTTGTCCTCGACCGCCGGCTCGAACACCGCCAAGGCGCCGGGACGCCGGGGTAATCGCATCCCCTCCAGCAAGGCGTGCCGTGCCGACCGGTCGTTCCAGACCGCCAGAGGGTCGCCGATCGGCATATCGTTGGCGCGGCGCATGATGTTGACGAACTCGTTCTTGGGCACGGGGAAATCGAACAGCGCCAGCAATAACGATCCGTGGGTCGGCCAGACTGGCCAGAAGCCGATGGTCGCCAGTGCATTGTGCGCCACATGGATGCAATTGTCGGTGAAAAGGTTCCACTCGTACTCGGCCTTGCCGTCGCGATATGGCGTGTTCAGGCTGTTCAGGTAGGCGACGATCTTCGCCATTTCGGCGGCGGTGACCGGAACCCTGGCGCAGTAGCGATCGCGCGCGTAGCCGGTGGCGTAGTCGGAGCCGATCGAGATTTCGTATTTGAACTGATCCGGGGTGAAGCCGGGCGGCATGTCGTCGAACACGTCCTTATGGAAGCGGATCGCATCGTAGATGCCCAGGCGCTTGGCGTGCCCCTTCGTTTCCTCGTAGACGGCGTGAGTGAGCCGTTGGCCTGGTTTCAGATCGCCATCGTAAAAGAAGTCGTGACCAGGAATGGCCACCCAGTTGGCGTTGGCGAAATGCTCGTTGATGCTCAGCCCCACCCCGTTCGCTGCCGGGTTGTCCTGGCAGACTGTCAGCACCGGATAGCCCGGTCCTTTCAGGCACGCACCGTTCAGATAGATGGTTGAGTGGCCGCCGATCCCGCCCCGGATATCGACGCCGAAGCCCGGTTTCTTCTCGATCTCCGAAAGCGCGCAGAACTCGAAGTAATAAGGGTGGATCGTCGCGTAGTCGGCGTCGGAAAGCTGTGCCGGCGGCGACGGCACCGTCGATGTCCCGCATCCGGCCAAGCCGCAGAGCAGAAGGCCGAAGATACAGAGCCACGGGGTCCGCATCAGCGTGCCGCGGCCAGGGTTCGATCGAATGGGGTCTGATCGAACGGGTGTCGGTCCAGCATCAGCCGCCATAGGTGAACCCAACTCATCCAGTCATGGTCTCCCGCCACGGTGACCGTCCGGCCTGCCGGCATCACCTCCGCCATTAGATCGGCCGTCATCGCGAAACGGTCATCCTCCGCTCGGCCCACCAGCATCCATGGGAGGGTTGCGTGGGCGATCCAGGCGAGGAGGGCGTGCTCCGGTTTCGCCGGATTGGATCGGCCGGTGGCCCAGCGACGCAGTCCGCCGGCCCGAACCACCTCCGCGATCAGCCCGGTCGTCGCCAGATAGGGCGTCAACAGCAATGCCCCGTCGATCAGGCCTGGCTGGCGGCGCACGCAGCGCAGGATCCCCTGGCAACCAAGGCTGATTCCCGCCATCCAGACGCATCCGCCGCCGGAGGTGGCGCGCACTGCGGCGATTCCGTCCAGCAGCCGGTCCTCGACCGATCCGTCGAGATAGGAGTCCGGTCCTGGGTCCAGGGTCGTGACGGTGACCGGCCAGCCTCGCCGCTGGACCGCCTCTATCAGCCCGTTGGCGCGAAGATCCGCGGCCTGCATGCCCATGCCCGGCACGAGAATGAGCGAGGTGGTGGCGGTTTCAGCGGGCATGAGCGGGCGTCATGAGAATGGTCGCAAATAGTAGGCTGAAGAGCGTCCCAATGGCCACCGGCATACCCAGGCCGTGCAGTACCGGTGTGGACGACAACGCCAGGACCCCGAATCCTGCCACGGTGCAGCCGTTCGCCAACAGCAAAGACGAGAGCACACGCGGCAGGTCCTCCGCGTCACCCCGCTGGCGATCGAAGAACAGGCAATAGTTGGAGCCGATCGCGACCACCAGCAGCAGTCCGAACAGGTTGAAGATCGAAAGCGCATGGCCGCCGAGACGCAGGATCGCCAGCGTCATCACGACCGAGGCGACGAGGGGCGCCATGACCAGCAGCAGGCGCGTCGCTGATCTCAGGCTGGCCGCCAACAACAGGACGATCGCACCGGCGCCGAGGCAGGCAAGAGTAACGCCCTCGCGCAGATAGGTGGAAAGCAGCCGGTCCGACTCAGTCTTCAGGTCGACATAGGCGGCGCCTGGTTCGGCCGCGATGGCCTGCCGGATGGCACTCGGATCGGTGACCCCTCGCAGCGAGAGCACGGCCACCCAGCCGTCGCGCTGATGTTGCAAGAGGGAGTCGAGCCGAAGCGACAGCGACGTGCCGTCCAAGTCGGCGGCAGTCAGCGGCGGCGCGGTCCTGGCAGCGGCGATGGCGGCGACGAACGGGACGAACAGTCCGGCCTGGAACGGCAGTCCCTGCATCGCCTGGTCGAGATTGGTCCGGAGCAGCGCAGGATCAGGCAGCGCAGCCTGCCGGGCGCGTTGGGTCGCGAGGCTGGGCAGATAGCGGGTTGGGGTATCGAAACCGGACAGCGCCTTCCGGGCGATCAGCGGAGACAGCAGTGCGCTCAACCGGTCGGCGGCTTGCAATGCGGCCTCCTGATCCGGTCGGCGAACGACGATCAGCACGCCGTCACCGGGCACTTTCATGTCCTGCCTCAGCGACCGGTCGAGGCGCTGCGCTGCGGGTGAGATGGGGCTGAGGCTGGTGAGGTCGCCGGCCCAGAACGGTCCTCGATCCATCGCCAGCGTTCCGATCGCCGCCAGGACCATGACCGGCACGCCGATGCGGTACCGCCGCAGCCGCGCGGCAATGGTGGCGATCGCTGTCATGGCCGGTGGCTGCCGGACCCCGGCAAAATGCGCTGGCAGCAACGCGGGCAGCACCCAGCGGGTGACGCAGGCGGCGGTCAGCAGGCCGATGATTGTGAACAGGCCAAGCTGGACGAACCCTTCGAAACTGGACAGCAGCATGGCGGCGAAACCGCAGACCGAGGTCAGCACGCCTAGCCGCAGCGTCGGCCAGATCCTGCGGATCGTCTGTTCGACCGGGGAGGCGGGGCCAGTCTGGGTGAACAGGTACACGGCGTAGTCGACCGCTTCCCCGATCAAGGTCGATCCGAAACCCAGCGTGATCCCATGGACCTGCCGAAACGCCAGCCCTACCGCGGCGACCCCCGCCAGCGCGCCGGTGACGACCGGGACAAAGGACAGCGCCAGCACGCGCGGGGACCGGTAGACCAACAGCAGGGCCGTCGCGACGAGCACGGCCGCGAGCATGGACAATCGCGCGGCATCGGATTTGATGCGGTCCCGTGCCTCGACAGCGAAGACCGGCGGCCCGGTGACTTGCAGCCGCGCCGCCGTTTCCCCCGAAGCCTGGTGGAAGGCTGCATGGATCGCTGTCAGCGCGCGCTGCGCACCGTCGATGTCCGACCCGGCCGCCCGCAGTCGGATCAGCATCAGCGCCCGTCCGTCATGCGGTGAGAACCACACCCCCCGACTTCGATCAGGGCCGCCGCCATTGCCTTGCCGCTGCTGGAAAAGCAGGTGCGGCATCTCCCCGGTCGGGTCGCCGGGCAGCATGTCCTTGACCAGGAAGCCCGCCGCCGATCCGAGTTCGGCCAGGTCATGCTCCAGCGCCATATGCAGTCCGGCTTCGGTGAAGCGATCGGCGGTGATCGCATCGCTCAGGACATAGCGATGCGACCACAGGAAATCGCGATCGCGCGCGAAACCGGCTTCCTCTCCGTTCTCCACGGCCGAGAATCGAGGCTCTTCCCGCAGCGTGGCCGCCATTCGTTTGCTGATGGTGACGGCCTGGTCCGGCGATACGCCCTCGATCCCCAGTAGCACGAGGCGCGACAATACGCCGTCACGCACCTCATCGACCAATACGCGCTGGGCGGGAGAGGCCGAGCGTGGCAGGAATGCCGCCATGTCGGTGTCGACCCGCAGCCGCGCGATGACCACGATGCAGCCGGCTAGCACGATGGCCCAGGCCAGCAAAGCGGTGCTGCGGGCTGTCACTGGGGCTGCCCAGGTGGCTGCCCAGGTGGCTGCCCAAGTGGCTGCCTGAGGGGCTGTCGGGATGCCTGGTCCGAAGGTTGTCCAGGGGTCTGTCCCGCGGTCTCCTCCACGATGTTCATCTTTGACCGGTCGCCGTCACCGTCGGCCGTGTCGATTGCTGTGATCCGGCTGCCATAGCCCTCCACGCGCATCCATTGCAGCAGCTTGCGTTCGGCCGGGTCACGGGGCTCAAGCACCAATTGCCAATGCTCCGGCGTGCCGGACGGCGTCACATCGAACGTCCGCTGCAAAGCTGCTCCGTCACCGGACAAGGTCGCGCGGATACTGCCGGCCAGCACGGCGATCTCGGGGTGTTCGTGCATCGCAATGACCACCGGCGCCGAATCGCCGCCCCGGGAGATGGTCAGTCGGTCGCCGTCGATCTTCAGCGTTTCGCCGGAGCCGGCGGCGTTGGGGTCGGCGATCTTCTCCAGCCGGTCAGGGGCGTCGAAGCGCAGGGCGCCTCGGGTCACGATTGGGGCGGTGAGGATGTGGAGGTAGCGGTGCTCGACATACCGCGCGTCGACATGCTGGACGGCGCGCACCATGGCCATGATCTGGTCCAGGGTGATCGGCTGCTGGGTGGTGGCGGATGTCGGGATGACCAGGGATGGAGTAGCGACATCGATCCCGTGATGGGGCGCGTGCAGAGAGCCCGGCGTCGCGTCCGCGTGAGTGGTCCTCGGCCTTGAAGACCCGGCCGTGGCGGCGGGAGCCATCATCACGGCCGCCATGGCGGTCAACGCGAACATCCACGCCGCGCGCATCGCGCTAAGCCCAAAAATCAAAGAAATTGAACCAGTTGTACGGTGCCACCCGACAATAACACTCCAGCCGCTCCACGAATCGGTCCATTACCCGGGCGATTTCCGACGCCTCCGGTCGGTCCGCCTCCGACGCGGCCAGACGTTCGAAATGGATCTCATACCGGTTGCCGCCGCGGAACAGCCCGACCATCAGCACCACCTGCGGCCGCAGCAGCGCGGCAAGGCGCTGCGGGCCTGTCGGGAAGGGCGCCGGGGCACCGAGAAACGGCATACGCTCCGGCGTGTCGGTTTGCAGCGTGCGATCGGCCAGGACGCCGACGAACCCCCCGCGTTCCAGGCAGTCCTTGATCTGGATCATCGCGCCGGGCGTGCCCAGTCCGATGATGTGTGGCGCCAAATGTGGGTTGATGGCATTCAGCGCGGCGCCGATCTTCCGTCCGGTCTCTTCGTACATCGCCAGGCTGACGCGCAGGTCGGGCCGGTTCCGGCCGATCAGGCGCAGTACCTCGAAACTGCCGTGATGCGCACCCAGCAGCAGGCAGCCTTGGCCTCGGGCCAGGATGTCGCTGACGATCTCCTCGCCGTGGATGGTGATGTCGAACCGATCGATCTCATCGTTCAGCAGATAGACGCGATCAAGGACCGTGGTCCCGAACGTGAAGAAATGCCGCGCGATGTCCCACAGGCGGGCGGGGCGACCGAGGGCTCGATTGAGGTATCCTCGAGAGGCCGCGCGCGCCGCGGGATGGCACAGCACGAAGCCCAGGCAGATCGGCAGGATCAACAGCCGGGTCAGCGGCCGGCCGAGATGCCGGGCGAGCCAGACCGCACTGCGCAGGCCGCCGGCGGACCCAAGCTCGCGCCGCGTGCTCCACGCCGCGGTTTCGGCGGGGTTTTTGGCGACGGTCGGGATCAAAGCCTCACAACGCCGGTGAGGACGATCTCCCCCGAATCGGCTCCCGAATGGGTCAGCCGACATTCGAAACGGGTCGCTGCCCCGTCGCCGTGGCAGGTGACGGCGATGGTGTCGCCCGGCCGGACAGGGCGGTGGAACTTCGCGGCATCAATCGCGCCCGAACCGACGTCGGGGAAGACGGCGGCCAGCACCTCGTCCAGCAGGACGGCGCCTGGAATGATCGGGTTGCCTGGGAAGTGGCCGGGTCCGGTCGGGTGGTCGGCGGGGAACCGGATCAGCACCGGCTTGCCGATCAACCGCAGCAGTTCCGCGCGCGGCAGCTTGCCCAGCTCATTCCTGGGCAGCGTCTCCACGACATGCAGCGGGCGGGGCAGGAACGCGGCATCGATCCGCTCCCGCAGTCGCGCTAGGATCTGCGCTGGCGTCTGGCCCGGCGCGATAGCGACGGCGGCCAGCCTGGGCGTCGCGCCGTCCGCATCCGAAGGAGGCAGCAGGAAAACGCCGTCCCGCACGCCTTCAATCGCCAGAAGCTGCTGGGTCAGGTAGCCGAGGGAACTGCGTTTGCCGGCGACGTTCACGAGATCCGCGGTGCGGCCTTGCAGGGTGAATGTATTGGGGCCAACCGGCTCGATCTCGTCGGCCAGCATGACGTCGTCCTCGGTCGGGCCGGATGCCCAGCAGCCGGTTTCACCGCGATACAGACGGAACCCGTCCAGCGTGCGCCAAACCGGTCCCTCGGTCGTGCGACGGGAAGCGAGCTGGCCGGCTTCCGAACAACCGTAGATCTCGCGCACGGGAGCGTTGAACGCATCCTCGGCCCGCCGCGCCAGATCATCGCCCAAGGGAGCGGTCGCGGACAGGACGAAGCCCGCTCGGAAGGACGTCCCGAACCCGGGTCCGGCTGCGTCGCCGACCAGGGCCTTGAGATGGACCGGCGTGGTGACGAGGATGGCGGGCATGGGGTCCTGTTCGAGCGCCGCGGCCACGTCGGCCGGAAAGAAAGGACGTTCCGCCGTCAGCAACAACCCATAAAGCAGCGGCAGGACGACGGCGGACTCCAGGCCGTAGCTGTGGCCGTGCGGCACGGTGGCGACCAGCGCGGAACCGGGGAAGCGAGCAACGTCCAGGGCCGCGCCGGCCGCCTGGGCACCGGCGATCAGGCGGCCCCAGCGACGGGGGCTGGGGTTCGGACGTCCAGTCGACCCGGAGGTGAACAGGATCGCGGCGACCTGGTCGGGTGGGAATGCCGGTTCGATCGTCCGGCTGTGGCCCAGATCCAGGGACGGATAGACAAAGGTCGAGGTAGGCCAGGCTTCCTCGGCGTTGTCGGTCAGCAGGGAGACTGGGGCGTAGTCCTGCCGAAGTGCGGCGACCGCGTGGATGTCGCGACTGCTGGGCAGCAGCGTGATCTGTCCGCGGGCCATGGCCGCCAGCCAGCCGACGGTGAAGCGGTAGCGGTCGTTGCACAGGTTGATGATGTATGGGGAGTCGGGGAGCTGCCTTGCCAGGTCGGCAATCTCCGACAGGAACGCGGTACGGGAGATGATCCGATCGCCCTGTCTAGCGACGGGGCCGGGATTGTCGTGCAGGATCGAAAGCCTGGCGGTCACACGGGACTGCTCGTTCGGCGCGGCGTCACTGCTGTTCATGACAGACCGCCGGGCAGGCCCCGGATATGGCGCATCGCCGCCAGGGTGGCGACGATGCCGGTGCGCTGGTGGCGGCGGAACAGCGCGGCGCGGCAGGCGAACTCCAGAGCGGCCATGGTGACGACCAAAGGCAGGTTCCAGACGGACACGAAATCGGCCCACGCGGCTTCGGGCGCGACGAGCAGCAACCCAAGCGACACCAGGAGTTGCGCGGCGAAGAAGGCTGACCAGGCGACGGTCACGCGCCTGGTGTAGCGGACGACCTCGGGTGGCATGGTCCGCCGCATCTGGCGGGCGAAGCCGGTTATCGCAGGTTCGTGGCCGGGTCGTAGCGAGGCGGCGAACCAGGCCAGCAGGCCGCCATAGGCGAGCGCGTGGCAGACGCCCCCCAGTGCCATTCCGGCTGACCTCATGGACGATCCCAGTGCGTGAAGCCCCAATCCTAGCGCGACGACCGTGAGCAGGACGGCCAGGATGCGATACGGCAGCGGCAGCCGCGCGCCGAGGAACCAGCAAGTCAGAATGGCCTGACCGAAGAAAAGGCCGGTGACCCATGGCGATCCGGCGGGTAGTACCCGGATCGCCGCCATGCTCGCGATACCAATCAGCAGGATGATCGGTCCGGATAGAGGGGCGCCGTTCCGAACCCCCACCGTCAAGCCCGTTTTTGCTGGATGTGTTCGTTCAGGCTCGCCAGGGAGCTGAATATGCGGGGGTTGTCGGCATCGTCGGCCCGCAGCTTGACGCCATAGGTCTGCGACACGGCCAGCGAAATCTCCAGCATGTCGATGGAGTCGAGCCCCAGGCCCTCTCCGAACAACGGCGCCTGGGGATCGATCGCGGCCGGGTCCATGTCCAGGTTGAGCGTCTCCACGATCAGCTTCGCGAGCGCCAAAGCCGTTCCCTCTGATGATCCGAGATTGGCCGATGCCTGTTTGGCCGACCCCTGCTTGGCCGATACGTCCGTCACGAAGCCTGATTCCGATTTGTCATTTGATGGCCCACCACCCTAGCAGAAAACGATTCGCCGCAAACCTCCCTTCGTGTATGGGGCAACCGGCGGCGGGTCGGCATGCGAAGTTGTGATATTGGGGCCATCCTAGGGCCGTGGCCGGCCGGGTGGCTGTGAGGTGCAGGGACGTTGAGCCAGACCGTGGACGCGGAGAACGCGCCGCTCGATGCCGACCTCGATGGGCGGAACGATGCGTCGCCGACGCATCTTGTCGTGATCCCGAGCTATAACAGCGGCCGGTTGCTGGAGCGGACGGTGCAGGCGGCGCGCGCCCGTTGGAGCCCGGTCTGGGTGCTGATCGACGGCAGCACCGACGGGTCCTGGTCCGCGGTCGAGGCGATGGCGGCGCGGGATCCGTGCCTGCGCCTGCTTCACCTGCCGCGAAACCGCGGCAAGGGCGCGGCCGTCCGGTACGGGCTGACGCTGGCTGACGCGGCGGGCTTCACCCATGCGCTGGTCATGGACGCTGACGGGCAGCACCCGGCCGATCGGATCGCCGACTTCATGGCCCGCTCGATGGCGGCGCCGGACGCGGCGATCATGGGTCAGCCGGTGTTCGGTCCGGACGCCCCCTGGATTAGGGTCGTCTGGCGCCGCCTTTCGAATGCCAGCGCGGCGTTGATGACAGGGCGCGCGGTTGGCGACACCCTGTTCGGCTTTCGTGTCTACCCAATCCGCCCCCTGCTGGCCGTCATGCGGGCGACACCGGGGATGCGCCGCTTCGACTTTGACCCCGAGGCGGTTGTCCGCCTCGCCTGGAACGGCGTTCCGTTCGTGCACCTTCCGGCAAGGGTGCGATACCTCAGCCGACAGGAGGACGGGGTCTCGCATTTTCGCTATGGGCGGGACAACTGGCTGTTGATGCGCATGTACGTCCGGCTGGCGATAGCGGCGATGCAGGTCGCGCGCCGCTGATCGTGCCAGACGTAACAATCTCCTACTCTATCGGTTTGGCCTTGGCGCAGGTGCTGTTTTTTTACCGAGCAGGGTGGATCGCGACCCATTTCGTCATGGCGGCCGGAGAGCCGCCATTCATACCTTTCTCTCCGTCAGTACCGCCGGCGCGGAGCCGACCATGGCGGGAACGTCAATCAAAATCCCGCAAATCCTGGACGCTGGGGCTGGCGGTGATATATCGACCGTTGCCATGGCGGACGCGCAGGTTCAGGGGTGGTCTGATGGCACGCATTCCACGCGAAGACGACGATAACCTGGCGAATGTCCTGGTCGCGTTCGGGCATTGCGACAGGCGGATGATCGACCGCGCCTTCGCGGTGGCCGAGGAGTCCGGCCAGCGCTTCGATGTCGTCCTGATCCGGCTGGGCCTGGTGACCGAGTCCGGCCTCGCCGATGCCTATTCCCGTGTGCTGGGCATCCCCATCGCAACGCCGGCGCGCTATCCGCAGGACCAGCCGCTGCTGGCCCAGCGCCTGGGCGCGCCCTTCGTGAGGCGCAACCGGGTGATCCCGGTCGCCGAGGACGCCACGACGGTCACCCTCGCGATGGTCGACCCCATGGACAGTTTCGTGACTTCTGCCGTCGCCTTGGCAACGGGCCGGCAGGTCTGCCAGGAAGTGGCCGTGCCGATCGAGCTGGAAGCGGCGCTGAACCGGCTTTACCCAAACGAGGAGGAGGTCGAGGAGGGAGAGGCTTCGGAGACCGTGGCCGAAGACGACGCCGAACGGCTGAGGGATCTGGCCAGTGAGGCGCCGGTCATCCGACTGGTGAACCAGATGATCACCCGCGCGGTCGAGACCAAGGCGTCGGACATCCATATCGAGCCATTCGAGGACCGCGTCCGCGTCCGCTACCGGTACGACGGCGTGCTGTATGAGGCCGAGGCGCCGCCGCCGCATCTGGTCGCGGCGGTGATCTCTCGTGTCAAGATCATGGCGCGGCTGGACATTGCGGAACGGCGGATGCCGCAGGACGGGCGGATCCGGCTGCCGGTCCGTGGCCAAGACATTGACCTGCGCGTGTCGACGATCCCCTCCTTGCATGGTGAGACCGTCGTGATGCGCGTGCTCGACCGTTCGGCAGTGACGCTGACCTATTCAGCGCTGGGCCTGAGCGATCGCGTGGTGGAGGGCTTCCGCGCGGCACTGGACCTGCCGAACGGGATCGTGCTGGTCACCGGGCCGACGGGCAGCGGCAAGACGACGACGCTGTATACCGGGTTGACGACGATGAACGCAGTCAGCCGAAAGATCGTCACCGTCGAGGACCCGATCGAATACCAGTTGCGCGGCATCAACCAGATCCAGGTGCGGTCGCATATCGGGCTGACCTTCGCCAGTCTGCTGCGCTCCATCCTGCGCCAGGACCCGGACGTGATCATGGTCGGCGAGATCCGCGACCAGGAAACGGCGCAGATTGCGGTTCAGGCGGCGCTGACCGGGCATCTGGTGCTATCGACGCTGCACACCAATTCGGCAGCGACGGCGGTGACGCGGCTGCGCGACATGGGGGTCGAGGACTACCTTCTGACCGCCGTGCTGCGCGGCGTGTTGGCGCAACGGCTAGTGCGGCGGCTTTGCACCGAATGCCGGGAGCCGGCACCCGCTCCGCCGGAGCTGGTCCGGCGTTTCGACCTGGAGGAACGGTGGGGGTCCGCCCCACGCATCCTGTTTCGCCCGGTCGGCTGTGCGGCATGTCGCCAGACCGGCTATCGCGGCCGGCTGGCGATCGCCGAGTTCCTGCAGCTAACCCCCGAACTCGAGCGGCTGATCCTGAACGGCGGCGATCACGCCAGCATCGAGCAGATGGCGATGGCCAACGGCATGCAATCGATGTTCGAAAGCGGGCTCGACGCGGTGCTGGAGGGCGAGACGACCCTGGAGGAAATGGCGCGCACCATCAGGGCCGACGGATGACCGTCTATCGCTACACCGCGATCGGCGCGAGCGGGGAGCGGGTCACCGGTACCATGGACGCGGCCAGCGAGGCGGAGGTGATCGACCGGCTGCGCCGGCGCGGCAATATGCCGATCCGAGCAGAGCCGGCCACCGAAGGAGGGGAGCGAAGCTGGACGGGCTGGTTGTCGCTCGGCCTGACTCCCCGCCGGCGGCTGAGCCGGACAGAGGTCGGCATCCTGTTCCGTGAGCTGGCAACGATGCTGGGTGCGGGGCAGGACCTGGATCGCGCGCTGCGTTACGCGCAGCGGCAGGCACGTTCGAAGCGCACGCGGGCGGTCATCGCCGCGCTCCATGAGATGGTCCGCGACGGCAGTCCCCTCTCGGCCGCCATGGCTCGACACACGAACGTTTTCGTTCCCCTGCAGGTGGCCCTGGTGCGCGCCGGGGAGGCGGGCGGCGACTTGGCCGCGGCGCTGACCCGCCTGGCGGAGCTGGAAGACCGGCGGCGTGCCATCAGTTCCAGCATCGTGTCGGCGTTGGTCTATCCGGCGCTGCTGGTGGTGGCGATGTTGGGGTCCGTGATCTTGTTGTTGACCCAGGTGCTGCCGGAATTCGTGCCGATCTTCGAGCAGAACGGCGTGCCGCCGCCGGAAAGCATCCGTTTCATGCTGGGGCTGGGCGACGCGATGCACCAATATGGTGTCCTGGCTGGGGTCGGGATGCTGGGGGTCGTCTTGTTGGTCTCGGTCATCCTGCGGCAGAACTCCGTCAGGCTGACGGTCGATCGGATGGTTCTGCGGCTGCCGGTGATCGGCGGATTGGTGAAGGAGGTCACCGCCGCCCTGTTCACGCGTGTCCTGGGCACGCTGCTGCGCAGCGGCGTGGCGCTGATCCCTGCACTGGCCATCGTGCGGGAGGCGATCGGCAACCGGGCGGCGTTGCAGGCCATCGATCGGGCGAACCAGACGGCGCGCGGCGGCGGCGGGCTCACTAACGCCTTGGAGGCAGCCGGAGTATTCCCGGATCGGACCATCGACCTGCTTCGCCTGGGTGAGGAGACGGCGCAGCTTCCCGCCATGGCGCTGCGAGCGGCGGAAATCCACGAGGACCATGTGAAGGTCATGACGCAGCGCCTGCTTGCGCTGTTGGTGCCGGCGCTGACCATCGTCATTGGTGTGGTGATCGGGGGGGTCGTCGCCTCGCTGATGTCGGCGATGGTGAACGTCAATAACCTGGTGTCGGGTTAAGAGCGTGACGGACGGCGGCGTCGCCGTATCCGGGGGCCGTGTTGCGTTCTCGGTATTTTCAAGTCATATGACGTGGCAGTGCGTGGAAGCCACAGTATTGCGCGTGGTTTTTGATCCAATATACACCAATAGGTTGTATTTCTGTGGCTATTCCGTTGAAATATTCGCTCACAGCGTGTTGCCTGAAGTAACGGTCCTGGTAATGATCCCCTCAGCTATCCGACTGGAAAATCGAGACAATCGACTTTAGAATATTACGTCATAATTTTCTTGGGCGACGAAGCTTCACTTGAAGTTGAATGGTGTCCCCAGATGTGCCAGAGGGGTGTCGTTAGGTCTCATTTGAGCACAGGTAACTCTGAGATGTTTGCTCACGGCTTCAGCCGGGACGAGCTTGGCGGCATTGATCATCTATTTGTGGTCGTAATGACTTGCGGGTCGTCGACCGATATCGGATGTTCGCGTGGGGTCGCCGCCTTTCAGGGTTTCCCTCAACCGGCGAGCTGGTAATCCCGACATGTCATCCGCAGTCCTTGCAAAATTTCCGACCGCCTTGGCCTCCGCCGGGTTTTTCGAATGGTGGACATCGAGGCTCAAGGAGCTCGTACTCGGCAGCCAGGTGCTGCAATCGATGTTCCGCGAAACGGTGGTCACCGTAGCGGCGGACCTGTCGGACGAAATTTCGACCGGGGTCCGGTGGCGTGATGGTCAGGTCCAGCCGGTGACGTTGGAGGTCGCGGCGCGCATGGCCGTTTCCAAGCGCGTGGTGGTGCGTCCGGTGCCCGGCAGTGTCCTGGTCAAGGAACATGTCGTGCCAGCGGTCGGTCGAGCGGACATGGAGCAGCTTCTCAGCCACGAAATTGCCTCGATCAGCCCGTTCTCGGCCGATGAGTTGTTCTGGCGCTGGGATATAGGGCCTGCCATGTCGGACCGGAAACGCACTGCCGTGATCCTGACGATGGTGCCCAAGAGCACGTTGGCGAAGCCGCTGGCGTTGCTTGACGAGGCTGGGATCGTGCCCGATTTCGCCGAGGTCGATGTCGCGGGCGTAAAGCGCCGGCTGACGCTCGGTGTCGAGGAAACGGGGGCCGGCGCCCGACTGGCCATCCGGGTTCTGAGCTGGACCTGCGTATTGCTGGCGTTGCTGGCGCTTTTGGCACCGGTTGGCATACAGACCTGGCAGCGGTGGCGTAACGAGGCGGCGATCTCGGAACTCGAGCCCGCCGTCACGCAAGTCAGGGCGGCGAAGCAGGCGATCATGGCGAGCGGTGCCGGCAAGGCGTTCTTGAAGCAAGAAGCCGAGCGCACAGGCAATGCCCTCGCGCAGCTTGCGGCGCTGACCCGGGCGGTGCCGGACGATAGTTATCTGACCAGCCTTCGGATGCATGACCGGCAGGCGACGCTGTGTGGCGAATCGACCTCGTCTGCCCATTTGATGACAGTTCTTTCAGCCGCTCCCTCCATTCACAATCCGGCGTTCGCTGCGCCGCTGACCCGGACCGAGGGAACGAATTTGGAGAATTATTGTATTACAGCAACGGTTGGAAAATGACCACTCATTCATGGCTTGAGGGGCCCAGAGGGCGGGGACTGGCTGTCTGCATCGCAGGGCTCGGTGTGTTCCTAGCATGGTTCGGTGCCATACAGCCTGCCCTCGATTGGTATCATGGCCGGCAGCAATACCTGGTGGACCGTCAGGACACGTTGGAGCATTTGCGCAACGTTGCCGCGCAGCTTCCTGTCCTGCAGGGTGATGCGGCCCGGGACCGGGCCCGCACTGAACTGGCGGATAGCGAAATGCTGTCGGGTGCGACCGATGGGGTCGCTGCCGCCCAGTTCCTGCAGAAGGTCGAAAGCATCGCCTCAGGCAGGGGCGCGCGCCTGACCGCCGTTGAAACCCCGGCGGCGGAGACCGTCAAGGATTGGCGCAAGATCTCGCTGCGCGTCAGCATGCGGGCGACAGCGCCGACGGTGATGGATTTCCTGCGCGCGGTGCAGACCGAGACGCCGCGGATTTTGGTCAATGACCTGGAGTTCCATTGCGATGCCGGCCAGCGGCCCTCCGACGCCTGCGTGCTCATGGCGTCGATGCTGCTGTCCGCGTACAAACCTGTGGAGAAGGGGTAAGCCATGAAAGCGGGACAGCGGCGACCCATCATCGCGCTCGCGACTCTTGGGACCACCCTGGGGTTAGTGGTGACACTTGAATTCATGGCGCCGTTGGCGGTCCCGCCGACGGCGCCGGCCCGCGGCGTGCGTGAAGTGTCTGCCGTCCCATCCGCTCCGGTGACGGGCGGTGCGGGTGCCCAGGCAGATCAGTGGCTCAATGAGATCCGCGCGCGTCCGCTGTTCGAACCGAACCGGCGACCGGCCGCGACTGTGGCGAGCAATGTGCCGGGGCTTCCGCGGCTGAGCGGCACCCTCAGCGCGCCCGGTGGGTCTGTTGCGATCTTTCAAACGGAGAATGAGGACAAGTCGGTCTCGGTGCGTCGTGGCGACCATCTGGGCGATTGGAAAGTCACCCAGATCGACGAAGGTGTGGTTCACCTTGAAAAGGAGCGGGAGACGGTGGTCTTGACGCCTCGCTTCGTCGGAGATGTCGCGCCGGTATCGGGGGAGCGGCAAACCGCTGCCCGTTGAGGCTGGGTTCAGGCGGCTGCAACGCGCGGGTCCTGGATTGTCGTAGTGCCGCGGTGGTATCCGGGTCCGGCCCGTCCAGGACGGTGGCTTTCGACACCGGAAGATTTGCCTGAACAGGCTGTCAAGCGCGCGCAAGCAGTTGTGTTCGATGCAGGCCAGGAATGATTGCGGCAACAGCCAAACCCGTCATTGGATGATGCCCTGGATGGATCGAGAAAGTTACAAAAGGTGCTGGGACGCGTTCCGCATCATGGGAAGCAACTGGATCAGCGTTCGCCGAATACCCATAACATCCAGCAGGAGCACGCTGCCACCAAATACCGCCACACCGATTACGATTTCAAACAGGAGTTGGAGCAGCTGGACCGTTTCCGGCAGTCTGTCCACAACAAAGAACATCACCAGCGCACTGACCGCGAGCTTGATGGTATCCGGGAAAGGGATTGGGAGAATCGTGTGCCGCCGACCCAGCGCAGCGGACGCAAGAAGGCCGGTGATAGCGGCGCAGAAGCTGGAGATCGCCGCCCCTTTCGGCCCCAGATGGGGAATCAGGACCAAACCGAGGGAGCCGTTGACGATGACCGCCAGGACCATGGTCCAGATCAGCGACGTCGTCTTCTGCTCTAGCTGGAAAGCGATATCAGCGTAGAACGCCCGCATCGAACTGATGACGCCCATGGCGGCCAGCCAGGGCGCCAGGGTCACGACATGGCCGGAATAAAGCGGTCCGACCAGGATGTGCGACAGGCTTTTCGACAAGCCGACAATGCCCAGCGCCGCCGGCAGGACGAGGCCAAGGAGGAGGATGAAAGTGCGTCGTAGCTGATCATCGAGATCCTCGGCAGAGCCAAAGGATTTCGCCCGTACCGCCATCGCATATGCAGAAGGGCCAATACCACTCGCCAACGACAGGACGGGCATCTGCGCGACCATGGCGGCTGCCGAAAACAGGCCGATGGATTCGGTCCCATTCAATGCCCCTAGCATCCATTTATCCATCGACGACAGCAGGGTCGCCAACCCGACGCTGATCGACAACGGCAGGCCGAAACGCAGCAGTTGCGATAGCGTCTGCGAGTCGAACCGCAACCGGACAAAGCCAAGGCGTCGGTCGTTCGCCAGAAATGCCGGCAGGATGTTGGCGATGGCGAACGCGACCAGTACCAACGTCGCATCATGATACCAGTACGCAACGGCCGGCACGAGGGTTACTGTCAGCAGTCCACGGCCGAAACTGACAACGAAGAACGCGCTCGCGCGAAGCTCCGCCAGTTGCAACCGTTGCTGCAGTTCCGTCCAGGCGCTTCCGAAGCAGGCGATCAGGCAGACGAACAGGAACAAGCTGTTGTTGGTGAGGCCGGTCAGCATGATGAAGCCGATGGCTGCTGAGCATGCCAGGAACGTAGTACAGAAGCACGACATGATCGTGCCATAGAACAACTCGGGCTCTTGGACCGTGGCGGCCATACGCAACAGGCTCAGGCCCATCCATTCAAAGGTGCCGATCGTCATGAAGTAGATGATCGACAAGCCGAACGTGTAAAGTCCGTAATCGCTGGGGGGCAGGACGCGAGTCAGCAGGGCGGTGGTGATGACGCCGAGTAGGTTGGGCAACAGCTTCGCAATAAGAAAAACAAACCGCTTATTCACTTTCCGGCGGCCCGTCGCCCTGTCAAGTAGTGGAATAATATACGGTGCGTACCAGTTCTATCAGTAGATAAATATGAATTTCCAAAGATTGCTCTAAAGGCGGGCGGCATCCTCGTGCCTGGCGAGTGGCGCGCGCGGATATCCCTTCGAATGCAGGCGCTCCTTTGACCTGAACTCTTCTTCAAGTTGTGACTCACCCTTTATATACCCGGAATTGTAAGGCCCTCTGCAGGGTGGCGGAGTGAAGATCGCAATTGGCAAGAAAAGCAACGGAAATCTCACTACCATGGCAGATTGCGGGAAGCGGGGTTGTTGAGGATTTCACCCTTCGATGAGGCCGACTTAGAGATAGATGCCATTCGCTATCTCGCAAAGTTGATGGACAAATATTGAGTTTTGGCATCCTGACATTGGAGGCAGCGATTGCGTGGCCGATCTTGGCTAAGGAAACGCGGGTATAA
>NZ_DASZTJ010000171.1:0-10842 GCF_035548235.1 Rhodopila sp. | reverse complement strand
GATTCCGCCTCCGGCCATCGCGCTCTAGCCAGGCGACCCCCGATGGCGGACACTCGGCGCCAGCAAACGAAAGGGGGAACGACATGGCTGACGATCGACGTGCCCAGGGGCGGGCGATGCGCCGCAAGCTGATGGGCGAGGCCTACGCCGACAAGCTCGACAGCAGCGTCTACAAGCATCCGATCATGGAGAAGTTCGCCGCCTACACCCAGGAGGCGGTGTTCGGCACGCTGTGGACCCGTCCGGGGCTCGACCTGAAGACGCGTGCGCTGATCTGCGTCATCTCCGACGCCGCACAGGGCCGCACGCCGGAGCTGAAGCTGCATCTTCGTTTCGCACGCAACCATGGCTGGTCGGAAGACGAACTGTCCGAGGCGCTGCTGCACCTCGCCGGCTATGTCGGTGCGCCGCTGGTGCGGGAGTCGTTGCTGACCGCGATCGAAACCTTCGAGGAGATGGCCGCCGAATAGGCGGCCTCCACCTGCCATGCGTGATTTCAAGGAAAAGACCGCGATCGTCACCGGCGCCGCGTCGGGGATCGGTCTGGGTATCGCCAAGGCGCTGGCCTCGGCGGGCATGAACGTCATGCTCGCGGACCTCCGCCCCGAACCGCTCGAAGCCGCTCGGCTTGCCGTCGCCGCCTTGGGAGGCAGGGTCGAGGCGGTGACCGTCGACGTGTCCGACCCGGATTCGGTCGCTGCGGCCGGCGAAGCGGTGACCGACCGGTTCGGCGCGCTGCATGTCGCCGTCAACAACGCCGGCGTCGCGATGCACGGAACGCCGCTGGAGAAGGTAACGCTGCAGGAATGGTCCTGGGTGATGGGCGTCAACATCAATGGCGTCATCAACGGCATCCGAACCTTCGTGCCGATGATCCGGGCGCACGGGCAGGGCGGCCACGTGGTGAACACCGGTTCGGTGTCCAGCCTGTTCGTGCGCGAAGGCCGCAACCAGGGCGCCTATGCCATGACCAAATACGCCGTCCTCGCCCTGTCCGAGGCGCTGGAACAGGAAACCAGGGACGCCGGGATCGGCGTGTCGGTGCTGTGCCCCGGTGCGGTCACGACCTCGATCTTCGATTCGGCGGCCACGCGACCTGACCGTTTCGGCGGCGCCTATAGCCGGCCGCAGCAGGAGGCGCTGAAATCCGCCTTCTCGGGAGGCGCATTGCATCCGGATGTCGTCGGGCGTCGCGTGCTTCAGGCCATCCGGGACAATGACTTCTATGTCCTGACCCACACGGGCGAACGGGACGCCATCACAGCCCGCCTCGACCGCATCCGCGCGGCGTTCGACCGGGCGGATCGAGTGATGGCGACGATCGACCGCTCATAGGTCAAAGGTCGCCTGCTTGCCCGGCTTCGGCGCGGACGTCCCGCGTTTGGGGCTTGCGGTGGACCCGCCCTGGGCGACCGTGTCGACTTCGCCATCGCCGAAATGCAGGCGCAGGCGGTCGTTCGCTTTCACCTGTTTCGCGGCGGTGACGGGCTGTCCCTCGGGGTTCGTCACCAGGACGTAGCCACGTTGCAGCAGCGCCAGCGGGGATGCCGCTTCCAGCCGGGGCGTCAGCCCCGCCAGATGCGCCCGAGCCTCACGCAGCAGGGCGCGGAGCGGCGCGTCGGACATCCGGGGCAGGATACGATCCGCCTTGCCGCGACAGGCGGCCAGCGCGCGTTCGGCCGCGGCGATCAGACGGTGGGACGCGCTGTCCAGACCCGTTCGCCGCGCCGTCACCAACCCCGGCGCCGCCAGCCGCAGCCGCACCACCTGGTCGCCCAACGCGGTCCGAGCCGGCGCGGTCAGATGGCGCGGGTCGGGTAGCCGCCGCTCGACCGCGACCAGGGTCGTCCGGCACCGCGCCACCAGCGCCGGCAATGCCATGGCCGCCCGTTCCGACCGGTCGTCCAGTCGCTGCCGCGCCTGGTTCAACAGGGACGGCAGGTCGGGAATGCCGCGCTCGACGCGCGTCAAATGCAGCCGCGCGGTCTGCGTCATCCGGTTGAGCGCACCCAGCAGCCGGGAGTTTTTCTGGGTCAGGTCGGCGACCAGGTCCAGCCGCGGCGGGATCGCCATCTCCGCCGCTGCCGTGGGCGTCGGGGCGCGGCGGTCGGACACGAAATCGATCAGCGTGGTGTCGGTTTCATGTCCCACCGCCGAGATCAGCGGAATACGGCAAGCGGCGGCGGCGCGGACGACGATTTCCTCGTTGAACGGCATCAGGTCTTCCAGGCTTCCGCCGCCGCGGCCGACGATCAGCACGTCCGGACGGGGCGGGTCGCCGCCGGGGCGCATGGCGTCGAAGCCGGCGATTGCCTCGGCGATGGCCTGGGCCGCGCCTTCCCCCTGGACCGGCACCGGCCACAGCAGGATGCGGCGCGGGAAGCGCCGCTCGATCGTCGTGCGGATGTCCTGGATCACCGCGCCCCGCTCGCTGGTGACCACGCCGATCACGGCGGGCAGGCCGGGCAAGGGCTGCTTGCGGTCAGCATCGAACAGGCCCTCGGCGGCGAGTCGCTGCCGGATCGCCTCGATGCGTGCAAGCAGGGCGCCGACGCCGGCGTATTCCAGGCGCTCGATGATGAGTTGGTAGGAAGACCGCTCGCCATAGGCCGAGATCCGGCCGGTGGCGATGACCTCGGTGCCGTTCTCCGGCGTGAGGCCCAGGCGGGGGACAGCGGTCTTCCAGACGACGCCGGCGATCTTGGCGTTCTCGTCCTTCAGCGACAGGTAGATGTGGCCGGACGGGTAGCGCTTGACCTCGGTCAGTTCGCCGCGCACGCGGATGCGGCCGAAGGTGGTCTCCAGCGTGCGTTTCACCGCGCCGGAAATCTCCGACACGGTGTATTCGGGCATGTTGGAAACCAGTGATGGGCGTGGATCGTCCATGCCCGCAGAGTATGCTAGTGGCTGCGCGCGGAGAAGCCGGTCGGGAGACGTATATGAAGGTTCTGGTCGTCGGATCGGGCGGACGGGAGCACGCGCTGTGCTGGGCCATCGCCGGCAGCCCGCTGTTGACCAAGCTGTATTGCGCGCCAGGCAATCCAGGGATCGCGGCGGTGGCGGAATGCGTGCCGATCGGCGCGCTGGAGATCGGCACGCTGGTGGTGTTCGCGCAGGAAAAGGAGATTGACCTGGTGGTGCCGGGCCCGGAGGCGCCGCTGGTCGCCGGTCTGGCCGACGCCATGGAGGCGGCTGGCATTCCGTGCTGCGGCCCGACCCAGGCGGCGGCGCGGCTGGAGGGCAGCAAGTCTTTCACCAAAGAGGTCTGCGACGCCGCCGGCATCCCGACGGCGCTGTGGGAGCGGTTCGAGGACGCGGCCGCTGCGCGCGATTTCGTGACCCGGCGCGGCGCCCCGATCGTGATCAAGGCCGATGGCCTGGCGGCCGGCAAGGGCGTCGTCGTCGCGGCGACCGAAGCCGAGGCGCTCGACGCCATCGATGCCATGATGGACCGGAAGGTCTTCGGCGAATCCGGCGCTGCCGTCGTGATCGAGGAATGCCTGACCGGGCCCGAAGTCTCGCTGTTCGCCCTGTGCGACGGTGAGGACGCGGTGCTGATCGGCTCCGCCCAGGATCATAAGCGGGTGGGCGATGGCGATACGGGGCCGAACACGGGGGGCATGGGCGCCTATTCGCCCGTGCCGTGCTTCCCGCCCGAACTGGAGGAGGCGTGTCTGGCGCAGATCGTCCGCCCGGCGCTGCGGCAGATGGCTGAAGATGGCATGCCGTTCCGCGGCGTGCTGTTCGCCGGCCTGATGCTGACGGAAGAGGGTGCGAAGCTGATCGAGTTCAATGTCCGCTTCGGCGATCCGGAGTGCCAGGTGCTGATGCTGCGTCTGAAATCCGACCTGCTGGCGGCACTGCAGGCGGCCTGCGATGGGGAACTGCGCAATTTCGACCTGCGCCTGCATGACACGGCCGCGGTCGGCGTCGTCATGGCGGCGCGCGGCTATCCGGACAATCCCGAGAAGGGGTCGGCGATCGGCGGCCTGGACAAGGCGGCGGCGCTGCCGGACGTCTCGATCTTCCACGCAGGGACCCGCGCTGCGCCGGATGCGACGGTGGTCGCGGATGGCGGTCGGGTGCTGACGATCTGCGCGACGGGCCCGGACCTGTCGACCGCGCGTACCCGAGCCTATGCGGGGGTCGACGCCTTGGCGTGGCCGGAGGGGTTCTGCCGCCGCGACATCGCCGCCGGTGCGACATGAGCGAGGCGGGTGAGGTCAAAAGGGGCGAGGTCAAAGGAAGCGAGGAAAAAGGCGACCGGATCGCGAAATGGCTGTCGCGCGCGGGGGTCACCAGCCGGCGCGACGCAGAGACGATGCTGTCGCAGGGCGTCGTGCGCCTGAACGGGAGGGTGGTGACGCATCCGGCCACCTTCATCAGCGCGGGGGACGTGGTGCAGGTGAACGGCCGGGTCGTCGATCCGCCCGATCGCACGCGGGTCTGGCGGTACCACAAGCCGGACGGGCTGGTGACGACTCATAAAGACCCCGAGGGCCGTCCCACCGTGTTCGACAAGCTGCGGACCCAGTTGCCGCGGGTGGTCAGCGTGGGACGCCTCGACCTGACCAGCGAGGGGCTGCTGCTGCTGACCAACGACGGCGCACTGGCGCGGCGGCTGGAACTGCCCTCCAACGGCTGGCTACGGCGGTACCGGGTGCGGGTGTTCGGCACACCCGATCCCGCGGCGCTGAAGGCGTTGGCGCGCGGCGTCACCGTCGATGGGGTCCGCTACGGACCGATCGAGGCCGAGGTGGACGCGCGCAAAGGCGACAATACCTGGCTGACGGTCAGCCTGCGCGAAGGGCGCAACCGGGAGGTCCGGCGGGTGATGGCGCATCTGGGTCTCTCGGTCTCGCGTCTGATCCGCGTCGCATACGGCCCTTTCCAGCTCGGCTCTCTCGAACGTGGCGGCATCGAGGAAATCCCCGCTCGGGTCCTGCGTGAGCAATTGCCCGCCGATGCAGGGGTCGCGATGGCGCCGAAACGGGGGCGGTAGCGTGCGCATCGTCGCCGGGGCGTGGCGGGGCCGGCACTTGGTTGCGCCGTCCGGCAACACCACGAGGCCGACGGCGGACCGGGTGCGGCAGGCGCTGTTCGACACGCTTCTGCACGCGTCGTGGGGTGGCCGATCCCTGATTGAGGAAGCCGTGGTGCTGGATGCCTTCGCCGGGACCGGCGCGTTCGGCCTTGAAGCCCTCTCGCGGGGCGCCCGGTTCGCGTGGTTCTGCGAGCAGGACGAGGCGGCGCTGGCCGCGTTGAGGGCCAATATCAGGGCCTGCAAGGCAGAGCGACGTTGTGAGGTCGTCACGGGGGACTTGCTGCGGCTGGGAACCAGCGCCGGCGCACGAGGGCGGAAATGGGGCGACATGACGCCAGGACCGGCTTCGCTGGTGTTTCTCGATCCGCCCTACGGCAACGGCCTGGTTCCGGCGGCTCTCCGTGCGCTGGCGGATCATATCGCGCCGGATGCGCTGGTGATCGCGGAACTGGGACGGGACGAGGCTTGGCATCCGGACGCGTCAATCCTTGATCTGCGCCGGCACGGAGCGGCACAGATCGTTATGTTCCGTCTCGGCGGATGAGCGCTTGCCGGAAAGTCCCGCCATGGCCTGGCTCGACCGGGCCGTGGTACGGGAGGAGGGGACGGCCCGGTCGTCCGGGTCACGATGTGGTCGGGGCATGACGCAAGCCAAGCCATGACAAGGGCGACGGTATCAGTCGCGCTGACCGGCTCTAATACCGGGGCCGGAGCCGGGCGAGGGTCTCCAGGCGGCGTTCGGCGTCGGGATGATCGAGCGACGCGCCTGCCTCCGCCAAGTCGTGAAGCGGGACCAGCACCAGCGGGGCAGCGCTTTCGCCGGCGGACTGGATCGCGGCGTCAACAACCCGTGCTGGACCGTCGCGTGCCGGCAAGGGGGCGGATGCCCCGATACGCTCCCACAAAGCAGCGGCCGGGGTGGAGTCCGCTGCGGACCACCATGCCCGGACCGAGGGGCCGTTGGGTCGTGACGTCAAACCGACGACGTCCGCCGTCCAGGTGGCAGGATGGTCTTCAAGCAACACGCGGCTGATGCCGATGGCGGCCTGTTCCAACGCCTCAACCAGGCCCGGCGGCGGGCTGCGACCGATAGCCGCGGTGACGATCGACTGGTGCCGGGTGGATTCCAGGGCAATCAGCCGCAGCAGGTCGGTCGTGGGATAGGAGACATACGCACCCTGCTCCGGGGATGCTCCGGACGGGACCAGCCACTGCCGGGCAAGACCGGACGCGTGGCCGATATGGACACCGCCACTGTGGCGCATCGCGGCACGGAGCGCTGCGATGAAGGCGGCATAGCCGGAGGCTTCCAAGGCCCGAGGCGAGAAGGCGGTCAGGTCGAAACGTTGTCCCTCCGGTGCTTCGGCATTCGGTGGGGCACCGGTCGAGGCATTCAGGATCATGCTGTCCTGACGGCTCCAGGTCTCGCTGCCGTTTGTCGGGGCGCCGAGGTGAAGGTCGCCCAGGAGACCGATCCGCATGCCGGCTTGCCGGGCCGCCCGCTGCACGGCCGCTTTCGAGCGGTCCAAGAGCCATTGGGCGAATTCATGGAACAGGATCCGATCCGCGTAGGTGCGCGCGAGGGCGGCGACCGCGGGCGTGTCGGGCGTGCGCAAATCGTTGGGCCAGGATTGCCAGGATGACCCGGCGGGCAGGCCCAGGGTTTCACGGATGACCAGGAAGCGCGCGTGGCGCTGCAGCGCCGGACTGGCTTCGTGGCGGTAGCGTGCGAAGTCGGCGCCCAGAGGGCCGTCCCAGTCCGGCCCATCCAGGAACTGGTCGAAAAGCGTCTGCAACGCCTGGTCGCTCGACGCGTCCGGCGCCGGGCGGCCCAACACCAGTTCGGACCCAGCCATCGACGGATCGGCGAAGAGCCGGCTGCCGCTGGAATCCGCTCCGGTGCCTGACGGGCAGAAGCCCAGTGCATCGGCGCCGGCCGGCGCGGCGGTCCGGATGATCGCCATGGCGTCGCCGAGATGCGTCGTCGGGGCGGCGACAAGGCCCCAGAGTCGTGCGTCGGGGACGGCGTCCTCGGCCGTCCAGCACCGCGGCGGCGCGATGGCGAGCACGATCTGGCGATTGTCCAGGGCAAGCCGGTGGTAGCCGGCTTCGTGGATCGGCGGCACGCGCAGGCGGCCGCGTGCCGGGATCAGCGTCAACGGCCTGATTTCGCCCGTCTCAAGCAGCAGTTCCGCCGGAGCAGGGGCCGTACCGCTGACGTCGAGCCGTGTCGGCCGACCCACGACGCCGGTGATGAGGGGAGACAGGTCGGCGATCCGGTTGCGCCGGTTGAACAGCTTGCGGCTGGCCGACAATTCGCGGCCCGTCTGGGTCGGCAGGCCCAGGGAGGCGAGCAGGCCGTGCAGGACAGCCGGCTCAACAAACCTTGTCTTGCCGGTATAATCCTGCCACTCAACCGAAATACCGGCCCGCCGTGCCAAATCTCGAAGAAGTTCGTCCGCCATTCACCGCTTCCAAATGAAAGCGGTACGTAGGGGCCGATCGGACGAATTCACACCCTGTTCGTTTGCACCACCTTATCAACGCGATGGGAGCCGCACCGCCTTCACCCACCTGTGACGGGGCGATGTGGGCTCAGTAGCTGCGGGGCAACTCCAGCACATGTTCCGCGATGTAGGAGAGGATCAGGTTCGTCGAGATCGGGGCGACCTGGTAGAGCCGCGTTTCGCGGAATTTGCGTTCGACGTCGTATTCCTCGGCGAAGCCGAACCCGCCGTGCGTCTGGATGCAAGCCTCGCCGGCGGCCCAGGAGGCCTCGGCGGCGAGCATCTTGGCCATGTTGGCCTCTTCACCGGGCGTTTCGCCGGCCTCGAATTTCTCGCAGCCGGCCTGCACCATCAGTTCCGCGGCGCGCATCTGGGCATAGGCGCGGGCGAGGGGGAATTGGATTCCCTGGTTCTGGCCGATCGGGCGGCCGAACACGTTACGCTCACGGGCATAATCGGCGGCCTTTTTCAGGAACCACTTGGCGTCGCCGATGCATTCCGCCGCGATCAGCAGGCGCTCGGCGTTCATGCCGTCGAGGATGTAGCGGAAGCCGCGCCCCTCGACGCCTACCAGGTTCTCGGCCGGGACCTCCATGTTGTCGAAGAAGATCTCTGTCGAGTTGTGGTTCATCATCGTGCGGATCGGCCGGATCGTCAGGCCGTGACCGAGCGCCTGGCGCATGTCGACGATGAAGGTGGAAAGGCCCTCGGTGCGCTTGGCGGCCTGGTCCTTGGGCGTCGTCCGCGCCAGCAGCAGCATCAGGTCGGAGTGCTCCGCTCGGCTGGTCCACACTTTCTGGCCGTTGACGATGTATTTGTCGCCTTCCTTGCGAGCGAAGGTGCGCAAGGAGGTCGTGTCGGTGCCGCTGGTCGGTTCGGTGACGCCGAAGGCCTGCAGACGCAGTTCGCCGGTGGCGATCTTCGGCAGGTAGGTCTTCTTCTGTTGTTCGGTACCGTGCCGCAGGATGGTACCCATGATGTACATCTGGGCATGGCAGGCTGCGCCGTTGCACCCCTCGGCCTGGACCGTCTCCAGGATTGCCGCCGCGGCCGACAGGGGCAGGCCGGCACCGCCATATTCCTCGGGGATCAGGGCGCCAAGATAGCCGGCTTCGGTCAGAGCGCGAACGAACTCCGTCGGGTAGCCCCGATCCTGGTCCAGCTTGCGCCAGTACTCGCCGGGGAACTTGGCGCAGAGCTTGCGGACTTCCTCGCGGATTTCGGCGTGTGGGTCAGGGCGAAGCGTCTCTTTCATGGCGGGTCTCCGGCGAACGAACCGGTGGTTATGTCCATTGGGCCTCCGTGGCAACCGCCGTGTTACACAGAGCGGCGTTGCTCGCAGTCCCCCTTTCACGGCCCAGTTTCACGGCCCAGTTTCACGGCCCAGTCGGGCCGGGCCATGACAGGGGGGTCAGGGTCAGCGCCGGTTGGCATTACGTACAGTTCCGTGGTGGCGCTTGCCGGGCGAGACGATTATCCCGATCTCGGATTGGACCTCCGTGGGAATTCGCCCGATGCTTCACACTTACGCCGCTTCGCCGTTCGATCAGTTCGACGCCTGGATGAAAGAGGCCGAGAAGGTCGAGATCAACGACCCGAACGCGATGATCCTCGCGACCGCCACACCGGATGGACGGCCGTCCCTGCGGACGGTACTGCTGAAGGGCGTCGATCCGCGTGGCTTCGTCTTCTACACCAACAAGACCAGCCGTAAGGGCGACGAATTGGCGGCGAATCCACGGGCGTCCCTGCTGTTCTATTGGAAGTCCCTGCACCGCCAGATCCGCATCGAAGGCCAGGTCGAGGACGTCACCGACGCAGAGGCCGATGCCTATTACGCAACGCGCGCGCGGGTCTCGCGCCTGGGTGCCTGGGCGTCGATCCAGTCGCGTCCCCTGCCGGAGCGTTCGGTGCTGGAAGAGCGGCTCGCGGAGATGGAGGCCAAATATCCCGGCGACGAGATTCCCCGCCCGCCGTACTGGTCGGGCTATCGCCTGCTGCCGTCGCTGTTCGAATTCTGGCAGGACATGCCGTTCAGGCTGCACGATCGAACAGTGTATAGCCCATCTGCGAACGGCGCCTGGGTCCAGAGCAAGCTTTTCCCCTGAAAGCCCTGGCCTGAGGCCTGCGGTACACGGTCGCGCGAAGATGCTTGCACGTTCCATGCAAACCTGCATTGCTCATGGTGCAAAACTCTCTGGTGGAGCGTTCCTATGGCAATCCGCAAGATCCTGCTGCCTCTGACGGGAACCGCGGCTGGTGAGGCCGCACTGGCGACCGCGCTGATGATCGCGCGCCGCTGGAACGCGCATGTCCTTGCCCTCCATGTGAGGGTCGACAGCCGTGATGTCGCGCCCCTGGCCGGCGAAGGGCTTTCGGGCGCGATGATCGAGGAGATGATGTCGGCGACCGAGAAAGAGAGCAGCGACCGTGCCCAGGCGGTCCGCGGCATGTTCGAACGCTTCGTCGGCCGCCACGATGTGGTGGTGCAGGACGCCCACCCGAACAGCCAGCACGCGTCCGCCAGCTTTGCCGCCGTCACGGGCCGGGAAGAGGATATCGTGGCGCAACAGGCGCGCCTCGCCGACGTGACCGTGGTGCCGCATCCGGATGCCGGAGAGGACGTGTCGTCCTCGGACGCGCTGCACGCGGTGCTGTTCGATTCGGGACGGCCGGTGCTGATTTCACCCCAGAAGGCGCCGCCCCGCATCGGGACGCGGGTTTGCCTGGCGTGGAACGGCACGGCCGAGTCGGCGTCGTCGGTGGTCGCGGCGATGCCATGGATGGAGCAGGCCGAGGCGGTGGCGATCCTGTCCGCCGACGGCTACCAGCGTCGCGGGCCGGGGGCGGCAGACCTCGCGGCTTATCTGGCGCTTCACAACATCCATGCCCAGACGATTACTTTCCGGTCGGTCAATGGCTCCGTCGGCGCGGGATTGCTGGCTGCGGCAGAAGAGTTCGGCTCCGACCTGCTGTCGATGGGCGCTTACTCGCACTCCCGCCTGCGGCAACTGATCCTTGGCGGCGTGACCAGGCACGTATTGGAGAATTCGACCTTGCCGGTGATGATGAACCGGTAAGGATCTGGCCGATGTCAGACGGCGGCGGTCAGAACAGCTTGTCCTGATTGCCCAGTTTGACGACGATCTCGTTCGGGAGCGCGAGGTTCAGCATGACGCGTGCCCGTTCGTCGAGCGTGTCGGGATCCAGGTGTTCCGACCGCAGGCCCGAAACGCGGATCTCCCACGCGTCGCGTTCCGCCTTCGCGGCGGCCTGTTCGTCCTGCACCTG
>NZ_DASZTJ010000170.1:0-2931 GCF_035548235.1 Rhodopila sp. | reverse complement strand
GAGCCCGTTCGGCCGCCGATTGCGCGCCTGGGAGGGTGGGGTAGGCGCCGACCTGGATGGCCCAGCGTCCCGGCGGGGCCGCCGCGGTCACCCCACCGCCGCGAATCTCCGGCAGCGTCGCCGAAGCCAGCACCGGACGGCGTGGCGGCGGAGGCGGCTCGTATGGGATCGCCCTGGACGCGACCTGGGTATAGGGCTGGGCCGTGTAGACGCAGCGCCGGTTGGGGTCGTACGCGGCATCCGGGTCGCAAGGGACCTCGGGCGGCGGCGGCGACGCGTAAGCATAACGTTGGGCGGGCGGCGGGTTATACCGCCTCGGCGTGGAGGTCCAGGCCGGCGCCGGCGGTGCCAGGGCAACCTGCTGGACGGGCTGCCGGGGCGGTTCCGACTCGATCCGCGCCAGGGCGCTTTGCACGGACGGCCCCAACCCGGACGACGACGCGGCTTGCGCCATCGGAACCGGCGGCGGGACCGCCATCGCGGTCTGAAGCTGTGGCGTGACCAGCGGCCGCGCCGGCAAGGACGCCGTCAGCACCGGAGCCTCGGCTGGCTTGCAGGGCGCATTCGGATCATACGCTGCGTCCGGGTCGCAACTCGCCGGCGTCGGCGCGCGCTGAATGGCCGGCGTTGCCTGGAAGCCGCCCGAGGCCACCTCGACCCCACGTCCCTCGAAGGGCGAGGGCGTCGGTTGATCCGAACCCAGATGCGGGGCGATGGCCGCGACGTATTGGACGGTCTCGGTCGGCAACGGCTGGCCGTAGTTCAGATATTTGTCCTCGCGATTCGGACCGGCGTTATAGGCGGCCAGGAAGCCGGGCGAGCCGAAGCGGTCGTACATCTCCCGCAGATAGGCCGTGCCGGCGAGGATGTTGTTGTGCGGATCGAACGGGTCGTTGCCCAGGCCGTAGCGGTCGCGCATCTCGGCATAGGTGTCGGGCATCACCTGCATCAGGCCGATCGCGCCGGCCCAGGAGATCACATCCTCCTGTCCGCCCGATTCCTGGTGCATCACGCCGCGGATCCATTTCTCGGGCAGGCCGAACCTGGCGGACGCCTCGCGGATATAGGGGCCCCACGGGTCGCTTTTGGGACCTGGCGGCGGGTAGTAGCGGGAGGGACTGCGCGGCACCGCGGCGTGGCGGGTCGAATGCGAACCGCCGCAAGCGGCAAGCGCGCTGAGCAGCGCGAGGCAGGCGATCAGACGCAACCAGGTAGCGAACGGATAGGGCACGCATTGTGTCATGCAGATAGGGTCCGAAAGGAACGCGCGTTCCAGCCTACCACATTCGATGAGGAAACCGTTAGAACTAACTGTATCGGCTCACGATTTTGACAAGGTCATGTCAATGATGGTCCGGGTGGCGCAGATCCGGCCGTCAATGGCGTGCTCCGGTCACTCTGTCTTCGTGGCGGGCGAACCGAGGCCGGCATACCGATAGGCGACCACCGCGATGGCCCAGGCGACGACAAAGAGGCCGATGATGGCGAAGCCCAGGTTATTGAAATTGTCATTCAGCACGCCGATCCCGCGCCAGAAACGCCCCGTGAGTCCCAACTCGCCGGCGACCAGTCCCAAGCCCTCGATCCCGCCGATCAGCACCGCGACGACGACCGAGACGGCGGTGATGACGAGGTTGTAGGTCAGCTTGCGCATCGGGTTGACGAATGCCCAGTTGTACGCGCCCAGCATCAGCACCCCGTCGGTGGTGTCGATCAGCGACATCCCGGCCGCGAACAGGGCCGGGAACACCATGATCGACCAGATCGGCAGGCCTTGCGCGGCTTGCGTCGCCGAAAGGCCGAGAAGCCCGACCTCGGTGGCGGTGTCGAAGCCAAGGCCGAACAGGAAGCCCAGCGGGAACATGTGCCAGCCGCTGGTCACCAGGCGGAAGGCGGGGCGGAACAGGCGTGCCAGCAGGCCTCGGCTGTTGAGCAGCACGTCGTAGTCCTGTTCGTCGAACCCGCCGCCGCGTCGGACGCGGCGGATGGTCCGCCAGATCTCGCGCAGGACCCCCAGGTTCATGGCGGCGATCAGCAGCAGGAAGACGGTCGATACAAGCGTCCCGACCATGCCGCCGATGGTTTTGAACGTATCGAACCGGGATGCCAGGGCGGTCGCGCTGGCGGCGATGCCGGCGGTGGCGAGGATGACCACCGCCGAATGGCCGAGTGCGAAGAAGAACCCGATGCTGACGGGCTGTTTGCCCGCCTGCACCAGCTTCCGGGTGACGTTGTCGATGGCCGCGACATGGTCGGCGTCGACCGCGTGGCGCAGGCCGAACCCATAGGCCAGCAGCGCGGTGCCGAGCAGCACGGGGCGGTCGCGGAAGAGGCAGAGGGCCCAGATCCAGGCGCTTGCATTGGCGAGCAGCAGCAGGGTGTAGAGCGCGGCGATCCGGCCGCGCGGAGTCCGGGTCATCGCGGTGGCCGGGGAAGCGTGTGAGGATGGGTATGGAGATGGGCATGCGGCGCGCCATGATGCGGATGCGCCTCGATTTCGTGCTGGACCGGAATGAAACTGACCTGTCCGTGGGTGACGCCGCGTTCGGCGATGACGCTCTTGGCGAAATCGCGCACCACCTCGGTGTCGCCGCGCAGCACCGAGAGTTCAAGGCAATTCTCGTGGTCCAGGTGCACGTGCATGGTCGCGACATGCAGGTCGTGGTGGGCGTGATGGGAGTCGGTCAGGCGCTTGGCGAGGTCCCGCGTATGGTGATTGAAGACGTAGGAGAGGGTGGCGAGGCAGGCGCCGGCGGTTCCGTCCTGAAGCTGGGCTTGCCGCAGGCCCTGGCGGGCGAGATCGCGGACGGCCTCCGATCGGTTCTCGTAATGGTGGGTGGCCATGAAGACGGCGAGTTCGGCGGCGAACTCGTCGGACATGCTGATGGTGACGCGCTCCATGGGGACCTGCGGCGTGTATGATGTTTGACG
>NZ_DASZTJ010000169.1:0-11426 GCF_035548235.1 Rhodopila sp. | reverse complement strand
TCGACGATATCCGCCTGCGGTGCCACCGCCAACCGGAGGCCGTCGCGATCCCGCGCCGTCGCGTTCCCGCCATGCCGTATGGCCCGTCCCGGCGTCTTCAATCCATGTTACCTTGCCGCGATGCCAGATCCGGCCGAGTCGCCCGTCATTCTTCAGGTGTTGCCGTCGCTGGTGACCGGCGGAGTGGAGCGCGGCACCGTGGAGATCACCCAGGCCATCGCAGAGGCCGAGGGCGTCGCGCTGGTGGCCAGCGCCGGCGGCCCCATGGTGCGGCTGGTCGAGCGGGCGGGCGGTACGCATCTGACGCTGCCACTGGCCAGCAAAACCCCCTGGCGCATCTGGCGCAACGCCGGCCTGCTGGAGCAGATCATCCGCGAGCACCGCGTGTCGCTGGTGCATGCCCGGTCACGGGCGCCGGCCTGGTCGGCCTGGCTGGCCAGTCAGCGGACCGGGGTACCTTTCGTCACCACGTATCATGGGACCTATAGCGAGGATCTGCCGTTCAAGCGGGCTTATAATGCCGTCATGGCGCGCGGCCAGATCGTGATCGCCGCCAGCCGCTTCATCGCGGACCTGGTGATGCGGCAACATGGCGTGCCGGAGCAGCGAATCCGCGTGATCCCACGCGGCGTGGACCCGGCCCTGTTCGACCCGGCGGCGGTCAGCGGGTCGCGCATCGCCAGGCTGGCCGAAGCCTGGTCCCTGCCGCACGATGCCCACGTGGTCATGCTGCCCGGTCGGCTGACCGCCTGGAAGGGCCATGGCGTCCTGCTGGATGCCGTCGCGCGCCTCGGCAGGCGCAACGTGATGGCGGTGCTGGTGGGCAGTCATCAGGGCCGGCACCGTTACGCCGAGGCGTTGCAGCGGCAGGCTGCGACGCTGGGCATCGCAGAGCAGCTCCGTCTGGTCGGCCAGTGCGACGACATGCCCGCGGCGCTGATGCTGGCCGATGTCGTGGTGCACGCCTCGACCCAGCCGGAAGCCTTCGGCCGCGTGGTGATCGAGGCGCAGGCAATGGCACGGCCGGTGATTGCCGCCGACCTCGGCGGCCCGGTCGAGACGGTGCGGCATGGGGAAACCGGTTGGCGCGTGCCTCCGGGCGACGCCGAAGCATTGGCGGGGATGCTGGCCCACGCGCTGGACCTCGATCCGGAAGTCCGTGCCGCGCTGGGCGCCCGGGCACGCGCCTCCGTGCCGACGGTGAGGGCCATGCAGGAGGCGACGCTGGACGTCTATGAGGCGGTGCTGACGCCCGGGGAGGCGGTGCTGACGCCCGAGCAGCCCTGATCCGCCGACCGCCGGCGTCCCAAGGCATCGCATCAAGGCCCATGGCGGGAAACCCCGCCTTATGGCATCGTCGCCGCAGGCCAAACCCCCGTCGTCCGAGGATCGGCGTGAACGCAGTCGATGTGATGATCGATCCCGACTTGTATCCACAAGCCGTCCGACGAGACGGCAGGCGATCGGGTGCAATCATCCTATAGAAGACAACCGTACGACGAACCGTGCAACGAGCCGAGTCCGGAGCCGCCAATCGCATGTCGCGTGAGACCGATGCCCTCGCCCAGATCCATCGCCAGGTCATGTGGAACCGCCTGATCGCGGTGGTGGAGGAGCAGGCGCAGATCATGATCCGCACCGCCTTCTCCACCACCGTGCGCGAGGCCGGGGACCTGTCCGCCGGCATCTTCGACCTGCAGGGGCGGATGATGGCGCAGGCGGTGACGGGCACGCCCGGGCACGTCAATTCGATGGCGGAATCGGTCGGCCACTTCCTGGCGAAGTTCCCGACCGGCACGATGCGGCCCGGCGATCATTACATTACCAACGATCCCTGGCTGGGCACCGGCCACCTGCACGACCTGACGGTGGTGACGCCCGCGTTCCACAACGGCACGATCGTCGGGCTGTTCGCCAATACCGCGCACGTCATCGACATCGGCGGCCTGGGCATGGGCCCCGACGGCCGGTCGGTGTTCGAGGAAGGGATGTACATCCCGATCGTCAAGTGCTTCGACCAGGGCGTGGCGAACGAGACCTTCTTCGACTTCCTCCGCGCCGGCTCCCGCCTGCCGGTGGAGCTGGAAGGCGACGTCTACTCGCTGTGCGCCTGCAACGACGCGGCGGTGAAGCGGCTGGACGAGATGATGGAGGAGTTCGAGATGGACGGCCTCGACTCCCTGGCCGCCTTCATCTTCGACAGTTCCCGCCGCGCCACGCTGGCCGAGATCCAGAAGATCCCCGCCGGCACCTACGTCAACGAGATCTATTCCGACGGCTATGAGGAACCGGTGCGGCTGGCCGCGTCGATGGAGATCCTGGACGACGGGATCGAGGTCGATTTCGCCGGCACCTCCGGCCTGTCGGGGCGCGGCATCAACGTTCCGGCGGCGTATTGCCGAGCGTATAGCTGTTTCGGGATCAAGTGCGTGGTGGCGCCGGAGATTCCGAACAACTGGGCCTCGCTGGCACCGTTTCGGATGAAAATACCCGAAGGCTGCATCCTGAACGCGCCGCGCCCCTACCCCGTCTCGGTGCGCCATGTCATCGGCCACCTGCTGCCCGACCTGATGATGGGCTGCCTGCACCAGGCCGTGCCCGGCCGGGTGATGGCCGAGGGGGCGTCGAGCCTGTGGAACCCGCCCTTGCGCGGCGGCGGCGCGATCTCGGGCCAGGCGCGCGGCAACAAGCCGGTGATCGATGATTTCGAGATCATCACGTTCAACTCGGGCGGCACCGGCGCGCGCCCGACCCAGGACGGGCTGAACGCGACCGCCTTCCCCTCCGGCGTGCGCACCATGCCGGTGGAGGCGACCGAGAACGTCGCGCCGATCATCCTGTGGCGGAAAGAGCTGAAGCCCGATTCCGGCGGCGCCGGCCGCACCCGCGGCGGCGTGGGCCAGGTGATCGAGTTCGCAACGAAGGGCGACCTGGAATTCGCCGTCAACGCCAGCTTCGACCGCATCGCGCATGCCCCGCGCGGGCGGGAAGGCGGGTTGAACGGCGCCGCCGGCCGCGTGGCGCAGAAATCCGGCAAGACCCTGCGTACCAAGGGCTTCCAGATCATTCCGGATGGCGATCGGTTGGTCCTGGAACTGCCCGGCGGCGCCGGCATGGGCGAGCCCACCGACCGCGACCCGGCGCTGGTGGCCCGCGACGTCAGGGACGGCCTGGTCTCGGCCGACAACGCGCGCACGCTCTATAAAGTCGTCGTCAGCGACACCGGCGTGGTGGACGACGCCGAGACCGCACGGATTCGCTTGCGCTCCTGACCGGCGAACGAATAGGCTCCCTGTTACAAGCCTGAAAAATAGCGGACCCGAAAGGGACGGACCCCGAAGGGATCACCCTCAGGGATCAACCCCGAGGGATTAACCCCGTGGGATTAACAGGGAGGTTTCGATGCTCGATGCCATACAGGCATCGGCGATGCGCAAGGTGTATCTACGCCTGCTGCCCATTGCCGTGCTGACCTATTTTCTGTGCTACGTCGACCGGATCAACGTCGGCTTCGCCGCGCTGACGATGCGCGGCGACCTGAAGATGTCGGCGTCCGATTTCGGTTTCGCCGCCGGGACGTTCTACTGGGGCTACTTCCTGTTCGAGGTACCCAGCAACGTCATCATGGAAAAAGTCGGCGCGCGGCTCTGGATCGCTCGGATCATGATCACCTGGGGCATTTTGTCGGCCGCCACGGCGCTGGCCACCGGATCGCAGAGCTTCGCCGCCATCCGCTTCTTCCTGGGCCTGGCCGAAGCCGGGTTCTTCCCGGGCCTCATCCTTTATTTCACCTACTGGTTCCCGCATCACCACCATGCGCGGATCATGTCGGGCTTCCTGATCGGACTGCCGATCGCGGTCGCCGCGGGCGCGCCGATCTCCACCGCCATGCTGGGGCTGGACGGCTGGCTGGGCCTGCATGGCTGGCAGCACATGTACCTGCTGGAAGGCCTGCCGACCGTGGTGATCGGCGTCCTCGTGCTGTTCGTGCTGACCGACCGGCCGGAGCAGGCCAAGTTCCTCAACGCCGAGGAGAAAGCGTGGCTGGTGAACACGCTCGCCGCCGAGAAGCAGGCGAAGGACGCGGTCCACCAGATCAGCATGTGGCAGTCCTTCTTCAACCCGAAGGTGATGCTGCTGTCGCTGAATTACCTGGGCATCGTCACCGCCAGCCTGGGGATGCTGATCTTCATTCCGCAGATCATCAAATCGCTGGGCGTCACCAGCAACATGACGGTCGGCTGGCTGACGATGATCCCCTATCTGTGCGCCGCGGTGTCGCTGGTGGTCTGGGGCTACATCTCCGACCGGATGAAAGAGCGGCGGTGGAACCTGTTCTTCGCCTGCGTGATGTCGACGGTCGGGCTGGTGATCGCGGGCATGACGATGGGCACGTGGTGGGCGCTGTTCGGCATGACGGTGGCGGCCTGCGGGTTCTATGGCAGCAAGGGCCCGTTCTGGGCGATGCCGCCGATGTTCCTGACCGGGCCGGCCGCCGCGGCCGCGATCGCCTGGATCAACTCGATCGGCAACCTGGGCGGGTTCTTCGGTCCCTGGTACGTGGGCGCGATGAAGGACCTCACCGGCAGCTTCAGCGGCGGGCTGTATGGCCTGGCCGTGCTTGGCTTCGTCGCGGCGGTCGTCTGCGCGCTTTTCCTGAACATCCGCGACAACGCCCAGCGGACGGACCTGCTGGCCGAGGGCGCGCAAGCGGACTGACCGGCCGTCCTTGCCCCGGACCGCGGCGTCCGGGGCAAGGCCGCCGCGCGGCCGGATGTTCGCGCCGCGCAACGCCTGCCTGAATTTCCTCCCGATTTAACCGAAATCAACGCAAGTGGTTTCGCACCGGTGCTTATTCGTCGTGCCTGCCGGTGTGCGGCGGTTCTGATCGGCGGAAGCGGCGTATCCGCTCCGCGAGGAGGCACGATGAAAACGTTACTGTTCGCGACCACGATCCTCGGAAGCCTCGCCCTCGGCGGTTCGGCGTTCGCGCAGTCCGTGTTCGATTTCAGCCAGCCCGGCGTCGGCAAGGAGGCCGGGACCTTCATGCTCCGCACCCGCGCGATCGGCGTGATCCCCGAGAACAACTCAAGCTCCGTCTCGGGGATCGGCGGCACCGTGTCCGCCACCGCGCAGGCCGCGCCGGAATTCGACCTGTCCTACTTCCTGACGGACCATATCGCCTTCGAGCTGATCGCGGCGTCGACCCGGCACGAGCTTAGCGTCAAGAACTCCGCCGTCGGCTCGAACCTCGATGTCGGCAGCGTCTGGGCGCTGCCGCCGACGCTGACGGTGCAATACCACTTCATGCCGCATTCGAAATTCAGCCCGTATGTGGGCGCCGGCATCAACGTGACGTTCTGGTATGGGAGCAGTCCGGCCAATCCGCCGGTGACGCATTTCAGCGTCGGCAACAATGTCGGGGCGGCGATCCAGGCCGGCTTCGACTACAACGTCGCCGGCCACTGGTTCCTGAACGTCGACGTCAAGCAGCTTTTCCTCAACACCGACGCGCATGTGGACGCGCTGGGGACGACCGTGAAGGCGCGCACCTCGCTGGACCCGATCGTGGTCGGCGCGGGTATCGGCTATCGGTTCTGACGGATCGGGCGGCCGGCGGTGACATATGCCATGCCCGAAGCCTTATGGGGGGTGCCCCATCATGCGGCGTGGATTTCGTTCACGTCCTCGCCGAGGCGATCATAGGCGGCACCGTAGACATGGATCGAGATGGCGGTCTCGGCGCCGAGATTGGCCAGCCGGTGCGCCGAGACCGGGCCGGTCGGGTCATGGCTGACGTCGCCGGGATAGCGCAGGGCGCAGCCGCGGGCCGCGAGGGTCCCGGAAGACGGGACGAAGAACGTTTCGGTCATGCAGCCGCAATGGATGCCGAGGACGCACCACGTGCGATGGCTGTGGATCGGCGACATCTGGCAGGGGCGCCAGACGAGGGCGAGCACGGTGTGCTGCGGCCCGGCGTGGAGCAGGTGGCGGACATAGCGGTCCGGCGAGGACGGGCACGGAACCGGATGCAGCAGGTCCCGTGCGCCGAGATAGGGCCGCATCGCGGCGGCAATCGCGGCCTGCCGCCGCGGCAGGGGTTCGGACGCCGCCAGATCGATCGCTCGGCATAGCCGTTGCAGGGGCGGCGCGGCCGGCGCCGGCGCACCGCCCGCCGGGCGGCGAGGACCATCCAAATGAATCATCATCCGCGGCCTCCTCGTGCAGGTCGTTATTTCCTATCTAATCGATAGGATTGATATGTTATTCTCCGCACGGAGGCAACGGAAATTCGAAAACGTGATATGGGGTTTCCGCAAGGCTCCTACCGGGTCGGCACGGCAGGGTGCCGACGGCCGGGCTTGTCCCGCGGTCGGCGGGTCATGCCCCAACGGCGCCAGCCCAGTGGCACCAGCCCCAGTGGCACCAGCCCCAGTGGCACCAGCCCCAGCGGCGCCAGCCCCAGCGGCGCCAGGGTACGGCGGCACCAGGATACGGCGGCGCCAGGATGCAACGACGTTGCCCGCCCGGAACTACCCCTCTTTCGCCGCGGCCAGCACCCTTCGCCCGGTCGCGACGGAGGCCTTGCGCCCCCGCGGGCGTCCTCCCGGCGGGCGTCCCCCTTGGGGGCGGTCCAAAGCCTCCCGGCCGGGGCGCGCGATGAGTTCGGCGACCGAACACTTCTCCAGCACGCCGGCGACGGCGTCGCGCGCCTCGCGCATCAGTGATTGCAGGCGGCAGCGGGCGATGTCGACGCAGTCCGAGCACGGGTGAAACTGCGTCCGGCTGGCGCAGGGCGTCAGGGCCAGGGGGCCGTCGACGATCCGGATCAGGTCGGCCACCGAGATCTCCGCCGGCGAGCGGAACAGCCGATGGCCGCCCTGCGCGCCGCGCCGGCTTTCGATGATGCCCCTGCCCCGCAACTCCACCAGGATCGCTTCCAGGAACTTGGGCGGAATCCGCTCGTGTTCGGCGATTTCCGCCATCTGCACCCAACCGTCCGGACGTCCGCGTTCCGCAAGGAACGCCACCGCCCGGACAGCGTATTTTGCTTTACTGGACAGCATCCCGCGCTCCTGCGCCCTTGGCGCGAACGGGTCAAGTCCGGAACAAAAATGGCGATTTTTTGGTTGACAGGCTTGGCATGGCGATATCCTAATCTCCTATATGATAAATAGGGAATAAGCCATGCTCCAGCCAACGGTCGCCATCATCGGTGCAGGCTTCAGCGGTGCGATCCTCTCGCTCAGGCTTCGTCCGGTCGTCCCGCCGGACACCCGCATCCTTCTCATCGAACGGTCCGGGCAGTTCGGCCCCGGCCTGGCCTACGGCGCCGCCGGCCCCGACCATCTGCTGAACGTGCCGGCCGGCCGCATGAGCCCCTTCCCGGCAGCCCCGGACCATTTCCTGCAATGGGCGCGGCGGCGCCGGCCCCATAAGGCGATCGCCGGGGCCGACTTCCTGCCGCGCCGGCTCTACGGCGAATACCTGCAACAGCTTCTGGACGCCGCGGCCGACGCTCCCTGCCCCCGGCGCCTGGCCGACGAGGTGGTGGCGATCGATGCCGGACAGGACGGCGTGGTGCTGCGGCTGGCCTCCGGCGGCGTGGTGGCGGCGTCCGTCGCGGTGCTGGCGACCGGGAACGCCAGGCCGCTGCCGCCCCATCCCGCCCTGGCGTCCCTGCGAGCCGGCGGCCTGTGGATGGACGATCCCTGGGCGCCGGACGCGCTGTCCGGGATCGCGCCCGCCGCCCCGGTGCTGCTGATCGGCACCGGATTGACGATGGTCGACGTCGTGACGACCCTGCTCGGCGCCGGGCATGCCGGCCCGATCCATGCGCTGTCGCGACGCGGCCTGCTGCCGCGCCCGCACGCGGCCGCCCATGCCCCGTTCGTTCCCAACTGCCCCCCGCCCGGGAACCTCCCCGGCCTGTTCCACTGGCTGCGGCGGGAGGCGGACCGAGCGGCGGAGGGCGGCGGGGGATGGCAGGGGGTGATGGATGCGCTGCGCCCGACGATCCAGGACCTGTGGCGCGGGTTCAGCGACGCGGAACGGCGATGTTTCCTGCGCCACGCGCGCCCCTATTGGGACGTCCATCGGCACCGCCTGCCGCGCCGGGTCGCGGAGCGCATCGCCGCGGCGCAAGACAGCGGGCAATTGCGCATCATGGCCGGCCGTGTCGTGGACGTCGCCGAAGCCGAGGGCAGCGCGGTCGTCACCTGGCGTCCCCGGCGCCAGGACGCGGCAAAGACCCTGCGCGTCGCCCGGGTGGTCAACTGCACCGGCGCCGCGACGGACATCACCCGCGGCGACGACCTGCTGATGCGCGGCCTGCTGGCGAAGGGCACCATCCGGCCGGACCCGTGCCGGCAGGGGGTCGACGTTGCCCTGAACGGGGCCGTGCGGAACCGTTTCGGCATCGCCAGCCCGCATGTGTACGCGATCGGGCCGCTGACCAAGGGCGCCTGGTGGGAGGTCACCTCGGTCCCCGATATCCGCCAGCAATGCGAGACGCTGGCGAAGACGATCGGCGAGCGGCTGAGCGCCGCCGCGGCGACGGGCGGCGGCGTCCCGCTTCGCGGCAATCTTCGATCGGAAGCGATCGATCGCGCGGGGCCGGCGATATCGTAGGAAACCAAATCTTGTTCCGCCGGAAACTGCCGGTTCGGCGTCGGGATCGCCGCCGGCATCGATGACGCCTGCACGCGCCTGCCGGGAAGCCTGCATGCGCCTAACGGCGGGACCACCCGTCCGGAGGACCCGGCGTCCCCCGCCGGGCGCCTGGCCGGGACGCCACGATGCCTACGCGGCGCGCAGCCGGTCCATGAACGTATCGACCTGCTGGCGCAGCCGTCCGGCTTCCCGATCCAGCGAGTTCACCGCCGCCTGCACCGCACCGGCCGAGTGCGTCGTCGCATCGGTTTCAACGGAAACCGCCGTCACGCTGCCCGACGCCTTCCGCGTCCGCTCGGCCGCCATCTGGGTGTTGCGCGCGATCTCCTGCAGCGCCGCGCCCTGTTCCTCGATGGCCGCGGCGATCATGGTCGACACGGTGTTCACCTCATCGATCGTGCCGCGGATCTGGCTGATCGCGCGCACCGCGTCCTGGGTCACGTTGCGCACCGAGGCGATCTGGTTGCCGATCTCCTCGGTCGCCCTGGCGGTCTGGTTGGCGAGCGACTTGACCTCCGAGGCGACGACGGCGAAGCCCTTGCCGGCTTCCCCGGCGCGCGCCGCCTCGATCGTGGCGTTCAGCGCCAGCAGGTTGGTCTGCGCGGCGATGCTGCTGATCAGGCCGATGACCTCGCCGATCCGCGACGCGCTCTCGGCCAGGCCGCGCACCGTCTCGTCCGTCTGCTGGGTCTCTTCCACCGCGCGCTGGCTGACGCGGGCGGATTCGGCCACCTGGCGGGCGATCTCGCGGATCGAGGCGTTCAGCTCCTCGGTCGCGGCGGCGATGCCCGAGACGTTGTCGGACGCCTCGCCGGTCGCCTGTTCCGCGTCGCGCACGCCCAGCGCGCCGCGTTCGGCGATCCGGGTCATGTCGCCGGCGGTCTCGCCCAGTTGCCCGCGCGCGGCATCCAGCGTGCGCAGCGTCTCGGCCACCGAACCCTGGAAATCGGCGATGTGGCCTTCCATCGTCCGCTGGCGCTGCTCCGCCCGTTCGCGGGTGCCGCGCTGCTCCTCCTCGATCCGGGTCTTCTCGATCGCCTGCTGGCGGAAGGTGCCCAGGGCGGCGGCGATGCTGCCGATCTCGTCACGGCGGCGTCCCAAGTCGGTTTCGGCGGTGAAGTCGCCGGCCGCCAGCCGTTCGGTGGCGGCGCGCAGCCGCAGCAGCGGGGAGGTGATGCGGCGGGTCACGAACAGGAAGCCCGCCAGCACGCCCGCGAGGCTCGCCAGCAGCAGCGCGGCCTGCCAGGCGACGTCGGTGCGCGCCGCCTCGCTGGCGGCGTTGGCGGAGACGCGCGCCTGCTGCAGCGCCGCGTCGGCGACGGCCATCATCACCGCCATCTTGGGAACGGTATAGTTGCTCCAGACGTCCGCCGACCTGTCGGGCTTCTGGCCGGTCAGCAGCGCGTCGATCAGCCCTTGCTGCACCGCCATGTAGTCGGGCGCGAACAGCGTCTGGCGGGCGCTGGCCAGCGTCTCGGAAAACGCCTTGGGGAGATCGAGGCCGGTGACCGTGTCGTCGATCACGTCCCACAGCACGCGCGCGCCGCCCTGGTAGCCGGACCAGCGCGTCTTGAGGTCGGGCAGCGCCTCCCCCTTCCCCAGCGACTGGGAGATCAGCAGCGATGCTTCGCCGGTGTTGAGACGCACCAGCCACGCGAGTTGCTTGACCGACAGCATCTGGCTGATGAAGGGGTTGTCGTCCTTGACCCGAGCGAACAGGCTGGCCGAGATGTTTTCCAGCAGGCCCTGCAGCTTCAGGCTTTCATTGAAATACGCCTGGCCCAGACCCGGCGTGCGCTCGGGTTTCGGCATGGCGATGCCGGCGAAGAACTGCCGCCGCAGCGTCTCCATGCGCTCCATCGACGCGTGCAGCGCCGGCATCAGCGTCGTCTTGCGATCGAAGGCGATGTCCTGCAGCAGCGGCACCGCCGCCGCCATCGCCGGGACTTCCGCACGCAGGTAGCCGTCCAGCGCCGCTTTCGCCACCGGGGTCAGTCCGGCCTCCGCCTGCCAGGAGCGCTGCACCGTGCTGCGGTCGGTCCGCATGTTGACCAGCGCGGTGAAGATCTGGCGCGAGGCCGCGACGACCTGTTCGGCCCGTTCGCCGCGGGCCAGCACGGTCCATGAATGCGACAGCCGCAGGCAGATCAGGGCGATCAGCGCCGCGGCCAGGATCGACAGCGTCAGTTTCAGCAGGTGGTCGAGCGAAAGGCGGTTGAGCATCGGCGGTCTCCCAGGACCCTGGTCGGGCGGACCGCCATTGACGCCGGGAAAGGTTAATAAACGATGGACGGTTCGGCTTTTTGCGGGATGCCGGCGGCGAGTTGGAGGGCGACACGATGACGACCGTAACGCTTGGCGTTTCCCGGATCGAGGAAACGCGGCATCAGATGGCTGCCGCGTTTCGCGGCGAGCCGGTGTGCGCGTTCATCGGCTTCGCCACGGTGGAGCTGCTGTGGACGGTGCTGACCGCGAAGCGGTGGGCCATCCTGCGGGCGATGACAGGACAGGGGGAAATGACCATTCGCGAGATCGCCCGCCGTGTCGACCGCGACGTCAGGGCCGTGCATGGCGACGTGCAGGCCTTGCTGGTGGCCGGCGTGCTCGATCGCGCCGGCAGCGGGGGCGTGGTCTTTCCCTATGATGCGGTGCATGTGGATTTCACGCTGCGCAAGGCAGCTTGATGGAAGACGGAAAGGGCCGCGGATCGTTCCGCGGCCCTTTGCTTTGGCGCGTATTCCGCTAGGCTGGCG